>JBAYMO010000001.1:0-85724 GCA_041663485.1 Candidatus Buchananbacteria bacterium
CTCACCGGCCGTCAACCAAGAAAGCTAGGGAAGTAAAAGTAACTTATCGATCGGTTGACGGCATGTTCGACGATTCAATGATAATTGTTACCGCCAGTCAAGATGTTCGCACCAAGCATGGCTTGACCACGCTCATTGCCGTATCCACTGAGGCAGACGCCGATTATCGCTGCCAAGAGGCCGCCAGGATAGAGGTTGAAAAAAAGTTGGCACATGAAGTGGCTCGGTTCACCCGCCAAAATTAACAAGAACTTGTTTTCCTCCCATCCCTAAGACGAGTAGTCTGTTCGGACGGGGGGAGTTTTTTTTAAAAAAATTTAATGGTATAATTCTATAATGGAAACCAACAAAGAATTTCAAAATTTTGCTCAAATTTTTGCTCAAAAAAAGGCGGCGCAAAAAAAACCACCGGCCTATTCTTGGCAGCAGTTTGCCTTAGAAATCATCGATCAACTGAATGTTCCTGGCCATAAAAGAAACTCGGTTTTTTTAGTTTGTAAAAAATACCCTCGGGTTTATGTAGAAAAGTGCTTAAACGAAACCAAAGAACTTTGTCCCAGCTTGGAAAAATGGAAATATTTTTTCAAACTAGTGGAAAAAAATTATCAGACGAAAAAATAAGCCCTAATTAAAAAACACTTTAAACCGTTAAAGTGTTTTTTAATTTATTTAATTTACTTTAAAATTACAAACCAGGTAACCAACGCCAAACGGCCCTTCATAAGATAAAACCTCAGGGGAAAGATTTTGAGATTCCACCATACCGGCTAGAATTAAAAATGAGCGCAAACCACACTCACCACCAGCCTCAATTAGTTTGGAATCAATCTTCATTAGACCTTCAAAATCTTTGGCTTTAATCAAATCAATAATTTTTTTATCCATTTTTTTGCCTTCAGGCGAAAATCCGCCCGGGGCATTCTCAGTTAAACGATGGGATAAATCGCCTGAAGCCAAAATGCCAAATCTTTTATTAGTTCGCGAGAGCATTCGATGCAAAAATTTACCAAATTCAAAATGTTCCTTGTACCCCAGACCGGAAGTCGTAATTGGAATAACAGGAATATTTTTTGAGTGCTGAGATAGAAAATACAGGGGAATACCAACGCCATGATCTAAATGTTTGTCGCTGGACAAAATAATCGGCACAGTTTTATTGGTCTCATCAGCGGCCCGAATTTCTTGAATAACCATGAAATCACTTTTAAATTTTAATTCCAAACTATACTCACCGAACTCCTTAAAGTTAACTTCGTAATCGGCATTTAAGTTAATATTGAAAGAATCGGGCAAAATATTGCCGTGGGGAGAAATTACCACCAGACTTTCAGGTTTGGAAGCATAAAATTCCTGTTCTAATTTTTTATAGGCCGCCTCAGTTTGTTTAATTTTTTCCAAATTTTCTTTTCCAATTTCCGGAATCAAAACTGGAGGATGAGGGGCAATGGCGGCAAAAACAATGGGCATATTAATTTAAATTAGTCACTTATTCAATATCTTCTCCCAAGGGAATAAGGTTAATAGCCGAGGGAGTGGTCTCAATAATATTATGCCACTGATAGCCAAACTTCGCAAATGATTTTTCATCTTTGAAAGTTCGACGATAGCCGTTAGAAATCACGTAAACACGGGGATCGCCCTTGGCTTTAACTAATTCACCATCACGAAACTTGACCGGATCACCGGTTTCGAATTTATCTAATTCAGCCGGAGAAACTTTAGTTAAAACTTTGTCTTTAAAATTTGTCTTTAAAATTTCTTTTGAATAAATTGGATGTTTAATGCCATTCTCCACGTAAAAAACTCCGCCAGTTGATTTATTTTGCAATAGTGCGCCGGTTGGATAAGCACTTTTAACGGTAATTTCTTGACCATAACTATAACCAATCAAATCTTTGGGACTGGCGTCTTCGACCTCTTCCCAGTTAAAACCAATGGTGCTAAAAACTTGAGGTGAAGTAATTGGCCTTAATTCGTCATCAACCAACAAATAAACTTCTCCCGTTGGCAATCGGAGCAAGGAATAATTATAAAACTTTATGACTGGGCCAACCTCATATTTATTTAAATCAGACTGGGTAATGGGCAAAATCTTTTTTGGATTAAACCGAGAGAGCAAAACACTGTAAGAGGCGATTGGCCTTCGTTGGTTATATTGGATTAGCCAAACCGCCGCGCTGCCCTGGGCTTTAACCAAAGAACCGTCGGGATAATTCTTGCCCCAAAATCTTTGCCAAATTTTAAAAAAACTTTGATTGCCGGAATAATGCGGCGTGTAGTTATAAAGATTGGCCGTGGCTTGATTTTGAATAATAATCGAAAAACCGTCGACATTATAGCTGCTATTAATTTTGTAAGTCCAATTATTCGGATTATCAAAATATTGACGGAACTGCCAAGTCGCTCCGTCAACCTGCTTGCCAAAACCCAAGGCCTTAGGGTTGCAAATGGCATTATCAAAACACCGATAACCCATGGCTTTATCAAATTGATTTTGGATAGGAATCGGATCCTCAATCAAACTTTGTTCTTTTTGCAAAGTAGTTAAAATAACCTTAGGGCTGATTTTACTTTCTTGGGCCGCCTGCCAAATTATTTCCGAAGCTTTTTTATTAATACCCTGATAATCCAAAAATGACATATCGGCCAAAGGGCTATTCTTACTTAATAAAAACTGTTGAATTTCGTTTAAAGTCAGGCAGTTATAATCTAAAAAATCATCATCGGAAATAATAAGATTGGGATTAAAAAAATAATCAGCCGCCAAAATCGACTGGGGTAAAAGTAAAAAAATTGTTGAAATTAAAATAATTTTTATCTTCATGAGTTTTAGATATTTCCCGTATAAACAAATTTCAAGCCCGCCTGATGACCAATTTTTTGAGCCAACAAAACAGTTTCTTTTGAAGTGGGAGAAATATCGGTTAATTTATAGGTTGGATAAAATGCTGAAACGTGCCAGGGCGTATCTTCGCCCAATTCTTTTTTAATAAATTGCGCGACGCCCTCCAGCTGTTTTTTGTTGTCGTTTAAAGTTGGGATAATTAAAGTGGTTACTTCAAGCCAAATATTATTTTTCTTATACCAAATCAAATTATCCAAGATTGGCTGAAGTGTTGCTCCGCAAATTTTAATATAAGTCTCATTATCAAAAAACTTCAAATCAATGTTGACGGCATGCAAATAAGGTTTAGCCATTTCCAAGGCCGGTAAGGAAGTGTACCCGTTAGAAACCCAAATATTTTTCAGACCGGCTTGGCTGGCCAGCTTCATGCAATCAAGAGCAAATTCAAAAAAAATTGTCGGCTCGGTGTAAGTATAAGAAATACTCGGACAGGCAAATTTAAGAGCTTGCTCGACAACTTCTTCGGGCAACATCGGCTGGCCAGGAAGCAATGATCTTTCAAAAAATTTTCCTTCCTTTGAAGCCTGGGAAATATCGGCATTTTGGCAGTGGGCACATTTTAAATTACAACCAACCGTAGCGATAGAAAAAGTCTCAGTTTTAGGGAGAAAATGATAAAGGGGTTTTTTCTCAATGGGATCAACGTTGGCCGCAATAATTAAGCCGTAATCCAGAGCTATGAGTTTGCCGGCTTGATTTTCTCTTACGCCACACAAACCTCGCTGACTTGGAGCAATATGACAAAATTGGTGGCATAAACCGCACTTTACGATCTGGCTATCAATTTTTTGATAAAACAAGGCCTCTTTCATAAAATCAATTATAGCATTAAATCATCAATAAATAAAGTAAAATATTTTGGTTTTTTGCTAAAACATGTTAAAATTAAAGCATGAAAAAACACTGTTTTATCGCGATTAACTTACCTCAAGAGGCACGGTGGGAGATTGAGGCGTTAATCAACGATCTACAAAAAATCAATCAGGATCCGAGGATAAAATTTATCAACCCTAAACAGGTGCACCTGACTTTAACTTTCATAGGAGAAATTTTTCATGATCAGATTGAGCTGGTTGTAGAAATGCTTCAAAAAATAATTGGGGATTTTGCCGCTACCGAAATTATCACCCAGGATTTGAGCGCTTTTCCTAACGTTTCAGAACCAAGAATTTTATACCTGAACGTGAAAGAAGTCGGCCAGAATTTATTGCCAAAAATCAAAAAAGAAATTGAAAGTCAACTCAGCCAAGCTGGTTTGGAATTCGATCAAAAAAAGTGGGAACCCCATTTGACCCTGGCTCGAGTTAAAGATTCGGTTAAAATAAAAACAAACGACATCCAGCCTTATGAACTATCCATTCCGGTTGAAAGCTTGGATTTAATGGAAAGCCAACTCAAGCCGGAAGGCTCTGAATACAAAATTATTAAAAGTTTCAAATTAAAAAGTTAATAAAAAAAATTATGCGCGATCATTCATCCCGCAATTACAACAAAAAGAAAGTAGTAAGGTTCAGAACTAAATCAACCTTTAAAGCTGACAATCCTCAGATGATTCAAAGATTCAAGCAAAGCGAACCGTTACCGCGTCCCAAAAATTATATCAACAAATAGTATGGATAAAGTAGAAATTCTTGGCGTAAAAATCGATAATTTGTCTTTACAAGAAGTGTTGGCTAAATGTGAAACTTTTTTAAATTCCGAAAATCAACATTATATTGTTACGCCCAATCCGGAATTTCTAGTCATGGCCCAAAAAAATAAAAGATTTAAAGAGATTTTGAATTTTGCCGACTTGGCGGTAGCTGACGGCATAGGTTTAATTTACGCGGCCAGCTTTCTCGGCAAAAAGCTAGTGCGAGTTACTGGTGTTGATTTGGTCTGGTGGCTTTCAGAATTAGCTGAACAAAATAATTGTTCAGTATACCTACTTGGTGGCGAGGAAATTGTGGCCGCCAAAACCGCTGAAAACCTTAAACAAAATTTTCCCAATTTAATTATTGCCGGCGCTGAGAGCGGGGGATACATAGCTGATCCACAAGTTGATGATATGGATTTATTGGAAAGAATTAATGACACCCAGCCCAAAATTCTTTTTGTCGCCTTCGGTCAAGTCAAGCAGGAAGAGTGGATCTATTCGCACTTGGACAAATTGCCGTCGGTAAAACTCGCCATTGGCGTTGGTGGTACGTTTGATTATTTATCCGGTAGCATCAACCGCGCGCCCGCGATTATTAGACAACTTGGCCTGGAGTGGCTCTATCGTTTAATTTACGAACCAAGTCGTTGGAAAAGAATATTAAACGCGGTAATTATTTTTCCTCTAATGGTTGCCAAACAAAAAATATTTAAACGTTAAATACCAGAGTTGACGATAATTAAAAAATCTATTACTATTTGTAGGTTAAACAACATTTTATGTCACCAGCCGAAAAAGAAAAAGTGATTACCAGATTTGCCCCCAGTCCGACCGGGTTTTTGCATATTGGCAGCTTAAGAACAGCCCTTTATGCCTACCTTTTTGCGCGCCATAATCAAGGTAAATTTTATTTAAGAATTGAGGACACAGATCAAAAGAGAAAAGTTGAAGGGGCAGTTGAGGGTTTGATTGAAATTCTCAAATTCTTTAATTTAAATTGGGATAATGAAAAAATCATGATTCAGTCTGAAAGGCTGCCAATTTATAAGAAATTCGCTGAACAGCTAGTAGAGGAGGGTAAGGCCTATTACTGTTTTTGTACTGAGCAGAGACTTGAAGATTTGAAAAAAAATCAGGCACAACAAAAATTGCCGCCAATGTATGATGGCAAATGCCGAGATCTTGATTTAGCTGAAGCAAAAAAGCAAGTGGCAGCTGGATTAGGCTATGTTATTCGTTTTAAAATGCCCAAAACCCGTCAGACCGAGTTTAATGATGTGATTCGCGGAAAAGTAACATTTGA
Source organism: Candidatus Buchananbacteria bacterium (assembly GCA_041663485.1). Lineage (GTDB taxonomy): Bacteria > Patescibacteriota > Patescibacteriia > Buchananbacterales > UBA6539 > 02-FULL-45-11b. The sequence goes on from JBAYMO010000001.1 coordinate 5,845, forward strand.
TAATAAAATACTGGATGATCAAATCATTCTTAAATCTGACGGTTTTCCCACTTATCACTTAGCAGCCGTAGTTGACGATCACGAGATGGAAATAACTCACGTCATCAGAGGCGAAGATTGGCTTCCTTCAACACCTAAACACATTTTAATGTTTAAAGCTTTTGGCTGGACTGTACCGGTTTTTGCTCACTTACCGCTAAATCTTAACCCGGACAAGTCAAAGCTATCAAAACGTCAAGGAGATGTGGCGGTTGAAGATTTTTTGAAGAAAGGCTACCTCAAAGAAGCTTTGCTAAATTTTGTTTTACTTTTAGGCTGGAATCCTGGTACCGAACAGGAAATATTTAATTTTGATGAAATGATTAAAACTTTTAGCTTGGAAAAAGTCAGTAAATCCGGTTCAGTTTTTGATGTAAAAAAACTCGACTGGTTAAATGGTGAATATATTCGTATGAAATCGGCGGAAGAATTTGCTGAACTTTGTTTGCCGTACTTATCAGCCGCCGGTATCAAAGCTGACCCTGAATTAGTCAAAAAGGCCGTTATTACCGAACAAAAAAGAATTAAAATTTTGGGCGAAATTGTTGAAGCCACGAGGTTCTTTTTTGAGGATTTGGATTTTGACCCAGAGTTTTTAATCTGGAAAAAACAAAACCATAGAGAAACCGCGCAAAATCTAAAGATGCTGGCTGATCGCTTAGATCAAATACCTGAAGATAGTTGGCAAGAAAAGTCTCTTGAGGAAGAAATAAAAAGTTTTATTACCACCAACAACACCGGAGTAGGTGATATACTTTGGCCAATGCGCGTTGCTCTATCTGGCCGCAAAGCATCACCAGGTCCATTTGAAATAGCCACGGTTTTAGGCAAAAAAGAAACGCTAAGGCGAATCAAAAAAGCCATTGATTTGCTATAAATTAAAATAAAATATTACAAAAACATAAATTTTTGTTATACTTTAATAATGGCAATAAACCAAAATAAAAAAAATAATAAGATCAAGTTAATTGTTTTATCGGCAATTGTTAGCATATTTTTTGCTAATTTTTTTATTTTCATTCCCATGCCGTCTAGGGCAGCTGATGATATTACTCAGCTAAACCAAAAAATTGATTCAAAAAAGAAAAATATTGACACCTTGCAGAAAGAAATTGACGCTTTCAAAGAAAATATTAAACAGAAACAAGGCGAAGCTCGTACCCTGCAGAATCAAATTGCCATTTTAGACAACCAAATTGCCAAAGTAAATTTGGATATTGAAGCTACTCAGGCCAGAATTGAAGAAACCAATTTAGAAATTCAAAGTTTGAATATTGAAATCACCGATACCCAGAATCAAATCACGGATCAAAAGGGCAAAATTGCGGAATATTTACGCTTAATTTATCAGCAAGACCAGGTCAGCTATCTTGAAGTAATGCTTTTGAATAAAAATTTTTCTGATTTTTTTGATCAGATGAAATATACTCAGGAAATTCACAGCAATCTTAAAACCGCTTTGGAAAAACTTAAAAAAAATCAACAGGATCTAAACGCGCAGAAAAAAAATCAACAGGATAAAATCAAGGAAGAGGAAAAACTCAAGAATGAATTGACCCAACAACGAGATGAACTTTCGGAAAAAACCGATGCCCAGCAAATATTATTGATGCAGAACAAAATGACAGAAAAGCAGTATAAATCCAATCTATACCAGCTGCAGGTTGAGCAGCAACAGATTAATGCTGACATTGCCACTTTAGAAAAAACTATCAGAAAAAAACTGGAAGAGCAGGCAAAGTTAACAAAAAACAAGAACGTTGGATCAACCAATTTTGACTGGCCAGTTAATCCCGCTCGAGGTATAACCGCCTATTTTCACGATCCGGACTATCCTTTTCGATACATCTACGAACATCCCGCCATTGATATTCGCACTGGCCAAGGCACGCCTATCAAATCACCGGCGAATGGTTATATTGGCAGAATTAAATTTGCCGGCAATACTAGCTATGCTTATATTATGGTTTTGCATGACAATGGACTTTCGACTGTCTTCGGCCATATTTCTGCCGTTAACGTCAAAGAAGACACTTTTGTTACCCAGGGACAGATAATTGCTTATAGCGGCGGCATGCCCGGCAGCGTTGGCTCTGGCAATTTAACCACCGGTCCGCATTTACATTTCGAAGTGCGCTTAAACGGCATTCCAGTCAACCCGCTGGAATATTTACCGGCACTTTAATTATGGCTAAATATCCTTGACAATAAATTTTTTTTATTATAATATTTAGATAGTTGCCTAAATATCTAACAATCTTTATATATCCTGATTAAAAGAGGGGAATATGTCTTTAAATAAAACTTTCTTTGCCTTGTCCGATTCAACGCGGAGAAAAATTTTGGAAATTTTAAAAAAAAGAAGCCAATCCGTCAACGAGATTGCCCTTAATTTTGATATTACTTTACCGTCGCTCTCACACCATCTCACTATTCTCAAGGGAGCCAGTCTGGTCAGTGCCAACCGCCAAGGTCAACAAATAATTTATTCTCTGAATTTAAGCGTTTTTGAAGAAATTGCTGATGAATTATTTAATTTTTTTAATAAGAAATAAAATTATGAATCCCGTCAAACCAACATTCAAAACCGAGGTTATTCCAATTATAGCGATTTTATTAAGCGTACTGGCGAGTTTTTATTTTTATGCCAATTTCCCCGACCTGGTGCCAACTCATTGGAATTATCGAGGAGAAATCGACGGTTATGCTCCCAAGCTATTCGGCGCGTTTTTCTTTCCCGCCTTAATTATTGGCATATATTTATTTTTTCTGTTTTTACCTTATTTAGATCCCCAAAAAAATCGCTATCAGGAATTTGCCAAAGTCTACCATACCTTCAAAACCTTAATTGTGCTTTTCATGGTATTCATTTATTTTTTTACTGGCCTGGCCGGTCTAGGCTATCCGGCTCCGGTAAATATCGTGGTACCAATCGGTGTAGGTATTTTATTCTTAGTCTTAGGCAATTACCTGGGAAAAATCAAACCCAACTGGTTTATGGGCATTAGAACCCCCTGGACCATGTCCAATGAAGAGGTTTGGAACAAAACCCATCGCCTGGGTGGAAAAATATTTATGCTTATCGGTTTGTTTATGATTTTCGGCACAATTCTACCCGCTACCTGGTTTTTTATTTCATTTATGGCCGTAGTAATAATTGGCAGTTTGATTCCAATTTTTTATTCTTACTGGCTTTTCAAAAAGATTACCAATAAATAGTAAAGAAAAGGGCCCTGGAAAAATCCTGGGCCCTGTTTTTTTTTGCTAGGCGGGAAGGTTGGTCGCAGCTTGATCAACGGCTCTGATGAGCACGTCAATAACCTTGGTGGTCAATTCAAGCACGCCGACAAACACTTCCGGTAGAAATAGCTTCAAGACGATAATTGCTATCGCCAAGCCAAATCCCTGCGATAACGCTTTAAACATAAACGTGGCGTTATTTTTTATGGGAGGAATTTGGTTCTAATCGGTCGACTAGCCCCGATCAGAAAACTATTTCCAAACTTTGTCCTCCTTTATCTATTCAAGGACATTGAACAAATAGGGAAGGACAAAGTCTTTATTTTAAAGAACCAGCTTATTATAATAGCACAACTTATCAAAAAAATCAATAATCACATAAAAAACTAACCAGTTTGGCAAAGGTTAGTGGTTTTTTAATGAATTATATTAGTATAGATATTTCCCAATAAAATTTTGCGACACAAGACTAATCCACATCCTTAAGGGGATGAAACTTGCGATGAGTATCTTCGGCATAGCGATCAGAGGCATGAACATAGCGAGTGGTTGTATCTAAAGATTCATGGCCTAAAAGAATCTGCAAAGCCGCCGGATTGGCGCCTTCCTCGGCCAGGTAAGTAGCGAAGCCATGACGCAATGAGTGGGCTGATATCGGAATATTAATTTTTAATTTTTCTCGATAATGCTTAATTCTTTCTTGCAGATAATTTGGTGAAATTCTGCGCTTAATTCCAGCTTGCTGATTAGAATTGGCTCCACGATACGGAATAAAGAGTGCCGATAAATTATCTTCACGGAATCTCAAATATTCGTTTAAATATTTATAGCCTCGGGGGGTTAGATAAACAAAACGTTCTTTTTTTCCTTTACCCCGAATAAATATACGGCCCGTGCCATCAATTTGTGGCCGAGAGAGATTAATTAGTTCTGAAATACGCATGCCGGTTGAAAATAGCATTTCCAACATGGCTCGATTGCGAGCGGCCACAATCTTATTATTTTCTAAATGCGAAGGCGACTCAATTAATTTGATCAATTCATTTAACTCGGCCACGTGAGGATGTTTGCGTTCAGTCTTAACTAATTTTATCGCCTCAGATGGTACCGGTGAACCAAAATCCATTTCAATTAAATATTTTATATATGAGCGCAAAGATGATAAATGGCGATTGATAGAATAACTTTGCAATTTCTTTTGGCCTTTGTCATTATCAGCTGTCATTCTATCGATTGAATTCAAATATGCCTTATATTCGTTTATGGTACGCTTGTTGACCTTGAGAAAGGGGACATTTATTTGACTAATAAAATCTTCAAAGACTTTTAAGTCCCGCTCATAATTATAAACTGTTTCATCAGAATAATTATTAGTCTGAAGATTCAGCAGATACTCGTCTAAATGCGGCAGGGTAATGTTTCTTTGATTCTTTGTCATAATAACTGAGTGTAAGAGTTATTATACTCAGTTTATAATATCTTTAGATATTAGTCAAATGAGTATTATTACATTTAGAGCCAAAACTGTCATCAGATGGCCTTTTAAAGCCTTTAAGCAATACTTTATAATTATCCTGGGAGCAATCAAGATTAAGGCCGTAAATTATCGAATCTAGAAATAAGCAATAAATAAAATATTTTAGTAATTAGTGATTTTGAACAGTATTTCCACTAATCACTCTTAAGGCTGATACTTAGAATAGAAAGATCTTTTAGTAATAGTGCTATCCTACTCTACCTTTGCCCGCGCCCCCCCCCTCTTGATTATTTTGCGACACAAGCAATTTATAATTATTGATAGTTAATCTTATCACCAAACCTTAAGTCAATGTAGTGCAACGTATTTCTATCTTTGATTTTTTCCTGCAAAACCAAATTTAAGAGATAAATCTGCTTAGAAACGGTTCCAGTGGATTTTACTCTCAATTCCCAACCTTCACTGGTAGCCAAGGTTAGCTCATCAGATTCAGGATTCTCAATACTATATTGCAAAATATCAAAATCGGCCGATTTCTTTAATTCATCCTGTAAACTCAGAATATAATCAACAGTTTTTTTTGGCAGAACCTCCTTACCAATTTGAATGTCAGTATTGCTCTTATCCATTACAACCGCTAAATCAGTACTAGCACTCAAAGGCCGAATAATTTCCACGCTGCCAGTTCTTTCTTTTTGGTCAGATAATCCCAATTCATATTTTTTTATGGCTACTCCGTTCTCGTCAAGATTGAATTTCCCCTGATTGTTGATAAAAATAATTGACGTAGTTTTTTCTTTAATCCAAACGTCTACGGTATTAAAATACTTTTTAGAAACTTTGAGATCTTGCAGCGAGTACATCTTATTCAATAAGCGCTTAGCTTGATACTTATTAAAAAATAAAATATTTTTTTGACTAAAAAACAAAAATCTTTTTTTACTGATTTGTTTTTCAATCACCGCCTTGATTTCCTCATCACTAATAAATTCATTGCCCGCCACCCGGATATTACTAATTTTTAAAAAATTTAAATTATTTATAATCGCCAGGCTAATAAAGCATAAAATCAAGCCGGAAATTATAAATATTTTCTTCCCCTGAGGTAAAGAAAATCTTGACTTTTTCCGCGCAAAATAAGGGTTATTGAATTTTTTTGGCTGATAAATTTTTCTTTTCATTTTTATTTGTACCAATCTTGTTTAGGCTGATATGAGGTCAGTAATTGATTCTTTTGCTGATGTCGTTTAATAGCTAAATCAATCAACTCATTAAGGAGCTTGGAATAAGATAATCCGACTGCTTCCCAAAGCTTGGGATACATTGAAATTGAAGTAAAGCCGGGCAAAGTGTTAACTTCATTAAGATATATCCTTTTTTTGTCTTTGGATAACAAAAAGTCAACTCGTGATAACCCGCTCAAATCTAGCACTTTAAAAGCCTCAATGGCGTATGCTTTTATTTTTTTTGTTAACTCGGCTGATAGTTTGGCCGGAATTACCGCTTGAGTTTTGCCATCAACATATTTTGCGTCATAATCATAAAATTCGTTGGATGGAATAATTTCTCCTAAAGCTGAAACTCGGGGTTTATCGTTACCTAAAACTGAGACCTCTATTTCGGTAATATTTTCTATCCCCTGTTCCACAATAACTTTTCGATCGTATCTGGCGGCTTCATTAATACCTCGAATCAATTCCTGACGATTATGACACTTCCCTATCCCCACGCTGGAACCGGTATTGGCAGGCTTAGTAAATACCGGATATTTAAGTTTATTTTCAATATTTTTAATAATTTGCTGGCGATTTTTTGACCAAGCACTGGATAAAAAATAAACATACTCAACAATCGGCAGTTTGGCCTGAGCAAAAATTTGTTTTTGGACAATTTTATCCATCCCTACGGCTGAACCTAAAACGCCACAACCGACATACGGAATATTCGCCATTTCCAGCAAGCCTTGTAAACATCCGTCTTCGCCATAGGTACCGTGCATGACTGGAAAAATTACATCGACTTTAGTAAAAGGTTTTTGCGTTTCTGTCACCGGGGCTAAAGTCTTTTCTGAAACATTGGTTAATCTGTTTTCCGTTGGATCAGGTATTAAAATTGACTTAAAAGGCAATTTTTTAATGCCGGCTTTGAGATATTCAACCGCCTTCTGACCGGCGATCCATTGACCTTGCTTGGTAATGCCAATCGGCACCGCTTCATACTTGCTTCGGTCAAGAAATTTTAAGACTGACTGAGCCGACACAATTGAGACTTCATGTTCACCAGACCGACCACCAAATATAACCCCAACTTTAATTTTATTTTTTGACATAATATTGATAAAATTATAATTTTTTACCTTATTTAATTATTTTTACGTTTTATTTTATATACATCCTAGGCAATAAAGGATTAATTCGCGTGACTACTTCGTAATTAATTGTACCGATTTTTTTGGCTAAATCTTCAGCTGGAATTTTATTACCTAACAATATCGCTTCGTCTCCAGTTTTTACTGATTTTATTTTAGATACATCAACCATCATCAAATTCATACAGATACGACCAACTACCGAACAAACTGCATTTTTAATCTGAACAAATCCGGTGTTCGAAAGTTTTCGGTCATAACCTTCCCAATACCCCGCGGCCAACACCGCAATTTTCATTTCTTTTTTTGCTTGATAGGTTGAACCATAACCGACTTTGGCGCCAGCGGGAATAGTTTTAATTTGTACAATTTTGGTCTTCCAAATTAAGGCCGGTTTTAGTTTAAACCAAGGATATTTTTTTTGAATAATATTTTTAACTTTGGCCGATGGCCACAAGCCATAAAGACCCAAACCAAGCCTGATTAAATTAAAATTGGCCTGTGGCTCAACCAAACTGGCAGCACTACAGGCAAAATGTTTATCTGAAATTTTTATCTGATTCTTTTCAAGATCTTTGACAACATTATTAAAAATTTTGAGCTGTGATTTTGTATAATTTGGATTGTTTTCTGAATCAGCAAAATGGCTGTAAAGGCCAACCACCTTCAGACCAGGCATCATAATTATTTTTTTTATAAAAAACTCGGCTTGGCTTGGCGCGATACCAATTCGTGACGTCCCAGTATCAATTTTAACATGAACTTTAGCTTCTTTTCTTTGTTTTAATGCAACTTGGGAAATAATTTTCGCATAATTTAAATCATAAACCGGCAACTCAATCCCCTGTTTAATTCCATCACTTAAGTATCGACCGGGGGCATAGCTTAGAACAAAAATATTATTTTTTATTCCGAGTTTTTTTAATGCCAAAGCTTCACCAAGACTGACAACACCAAATCTTTTTACTTTAGCCGAAAGTAGCCGGGCAATCTCGAACATCCCATGCCCATAAGCGTTACTTTTAATTACCGGCACGATTTCAACCCTGGAACCGACCAATTTTTGATATTGAGCTAGGTTGTTTAAAATTGCTGATTTTGAAATTTCGACCCAAGAATTATACATTATTTATTATTTTTTTCAATTTTACTAAAGCCGCAAAACGGCTGGAGAGCCAAAGGAATATCCACGGAACCATCTTCATTCTGAAACTGCTCTAAAATCGCAGGAATTAAGCGGCTAGTGGCCAAACCAGAGGCATTTAGGGTATGAACAAACTCATTTTTGCCAGTTTCCAAATTTTTAAAGCGCACATTACCCCGACGCGCTTGATAATCCAAGGCATTGGAAACACTGGAGACTTCTTTGTATCCCTCCATGCTGGGGATCCAGACTTCAATATCAATAGTTTTAGCCATAGCCGCTGAAGCGTCCCCCGCTGCCAATAATACCGACTGAAAATGCAGACCTAAGCCTTCTACCAAAGCTTCGGCATTCTTAACTAGTTCCGCAAAACTGTCCCAAGATTGTTCCGGCTTAGTATATTGAAACATTTCAATTTTGTTAAATTGATGGCCACGAATCATTCCTCTTTCTTCTTTGCGATAGCTACCGGCTTCGCGCCTAAAACAAGCGGAATAGGCACAATATTTGTAAGGCAATTTTTGGACGTCCAAAATTTCATCGCGATGATAGTTGCCCAGCATCATTTCCGAAGTCGCGTTCAAACATAATTTATCTTGAGTCCAAAATAAATCATCACGGAATTTTGGTAAATGTCCAGAAGTATAGGCCGATTGTTCGGTCAGCAAAAATGGCGGGATCATGAAAGTATAGCCATTGCTTTGATGAAATTTTATAAAGTATGAAAGCAAGGCCCACTCCAAAATTGCTCCGGCACCTTTATAAATCCAAAAACCCGTACCGGACATTTTAGCCGCCCGCTCGTAATCAATAATATCTAAGCTTACCGCCAAATCATAATGATCTTTAATGGTAAATTTAAATTTCTTCTGACTGCCAACGGTTTTTATGACCTTATTATTCTCTTTTCCACCAGCTAAAACGTCGTCCGCGGGTAAATTGGGCAAAGCCGCCAATTTTTCGTTTAAATTATCTTCCACCATTCTCAACCTATCATCAAGTTCTTTGATTTGATCCCCAATATCGCGCATCTTTTTTATCGTTTTTTCGTCCGGCTTGGTTTTAGAAAATTTATTTCTTTCAGCTTTCAAAATTTCCGCCTCTTGCAAAATCTCTCGGCGCTTATCATCAGCCAAAATAATATCGTCGAGATTTAAATCTTTTTTATCCAACCTTTTTAACAAAGCCTTAGTTACCTCCTCCTTCTGATTTCTGATTCGATTTAGATCTAGCATATTTATTATAATAATTAATTTAATTTAGATGATTTGAATTTTTTTGGCTGATAAGATTTTAACCGAAAAAAAATTATTTTAGGAAACTTTTTTTTAAGATTACAATTAAAACTTTTCTGATCATAGCCTAAACAAATTACCTCCGGTTTAATTTTTCTAATTATAGCCAAAGGGTCGCGCACTTGCCCTAGAATTCCCAAGTCAACCAATTCATTATTCCTCACTTCTCTCAGCCTGGCAATTTCACTCGTTTTGGGCCAATGTTTTTTTATCTTAAAAACATTTTTATCCCGCGCGACGACAACAATTAAATACTCGCCTTTTTTCTTAGCCTGCCTGAACAGATTTAAATGCCCCGGATGCAAGCCGTCAAAAGTGCCAAAAACCATCACTTTTCTCATAGCCTAAAGACTAATTTCCGACGCAATTTCTTTCATCGCGCCTAAACTTATTTCAATAAATTCATCCAAGGAAATACCGGCTAATTCGCATTCCTTAATAATTCCACGGTTAACGCTGGCCGCGAAAGACTTATCTTTCATTTTCTTTTTTATGGAACTAATTTCTACGTTTTCTAGCTTCTTTTCCGGTCTAACCAATGCCGTGGCGTAAATTAAACCCGTAATCGTTTCGGCGGCCGCTAAAAGATGCTCAGTATTAGTTTCTCTTTTTTTATCCAAAAAATCCTGACCCAAAACCGCAAAGCCATAAGCATGAGAAACAATAGTATTGATAAAATCCTGATCAAAGCCAGCCTGACTTAAAATTTCAACACACCGCCGACAATGTGTTTTCTCTCCATATTCCCAATCAATATCGTGCAATAGACCCAAATTACCCCAATAATCCTGGTCTTGATTAAGCTTTTTAGCCAGGGCTCTCATGATAGCTTCCGACTCCCGACTATGATTTAAATTAGTCGGGTCTTTAAGGTGTTTTTGCAACAAAATTATAGCATCTTGCCTGTTCATAAAATACTATTTGTTAAACCGATTTTTTTCACTCTCAAAAGGACGAAAACAACTTAGGTTGAAATAAAAAAATTTTATTTGATCTTCTTTTCTTGATTATCCAAATCAATTGGCCGCAGCAAAGGAAATAGAATAACGTCGCGTAAATTATCTTGCTGGGTCAAAAGAGTTAAAATTCTATCAATACCCATACCCCAGCCAGAAATTGGCGGCGCGCCATGTTCCAAAGCTTTTACATATTCATCGTCTTTACCATGGGCCTCGGCATCACCGGCCGCCTTAGCCTGAGCTTGAGCCGAGAAACGCTCGCTCTGGTCAATCGGGTCAACTAATTCGGAATAAGCATTAACGATTTCCCAGGTATTGACCAATAATTGAAACCGATCCACGATTTGCGGATTATCATCATTTTTTCTAGCTAAAGGCGATAAATCAAGAGGATGTCTAATCAAAAAAGTCGGCATAACAATTTTTTCTCGCGAGACTACCTTGAAAAGGGCATCGATTAAATTTCCCCTTTCTAAGTCAGCCATACCGTCAATTTTAATTTTTTTCTTTTCAATTTCTTGTTTTAACTTTTTAGCCGAATCGAATTGATCAATATCAATACCACAATCGCGTTTAATTAACTCTGCGAATGTTAATTTAGGCCAGGGGGGAGTAAAATCAACTTCCACTAGTTCCCCTTCTCGATTTTTGATTTTAATTTTTAACTGACCAAATAATTTATTCAGTAAAAAAGTAATCATTTCTTCCGTAAATTTCATGTTATCTTCAAAATTCCAATAGGCCGCGTAGTGCTCACACATGGTAAAATCTTGCAAATGAGAAGGATCCATCCCTTCATTTCTAAAACATCGGCCAATTTCAAAAATCTTTTCAAAGCCGCCAATAATTACTTCCTTTAAATAAACCTCCGGCGCAATGCGTAAGTAAACATCCAAATCTAGGGCGTTGTAATGAGTAACAAAGGGCTTAGCCAATGCCCCGGAAGCGGCGTTAACCAAAATCGGCGTATCGACTTCCATAAAACCTTTTGACCAATAAAATTCTCGCAAAGCCTTAATAAATTCACTGCGCAAGACAAAACGATCATAGGTTTGGGGATTGGCAATCAAATCCAAATATCTTTGCCGATAACAGCTTTCCTGATCCTGCAAACCGTGCCATTTCTCTGGCAGCGGTCTTAAAGCTTTGCTTAGTAACTCAAATTTTTCCACCAGAATTGAAACCTCGCCCTTTTGCGTCTTGAAAATTCGTCCCGACAAACCAATAAAGTCAGCCGGATCAAATGTCTTAAGAAAATTCTTAAAAACATCCTTACCGATTTCGTCCTGTTTTAGAACAATTTGCAGTTTGCCCGAGCTATCGGCAATATGGCAAAAACAAATTTTACCCATTTCCCTGATAGTTAAAATTCTTCCGGCTGCCCTAGCCTGACTGTCCAAAGGCAGTAATAAAATGTCTTTTATATCCTGCTTATCAGAAAACTTTTGCAGATATGGATTTATCCCCTGTTCTCTCAGCTTTTTAAGCTTTTCTTTACGATTTTGATATTCGTCATTTAAAGTTGATTTTGCCATATTTTTTTCAGATTTATATCCTATATTTTACTAAATATTCCGACTTTAGTCAAAAAAATTAGCTACACAAAAAAATAGTCCCACCAAGGCGAGACTATTTTTTTTAATACCTGAAATATCTTATTTGATCTTTAAAATCTCACACTCCATTTCTCCCTTAGGGACTACCACTTTGACTTTTTCACCAATTTTTCGCCCTAAGAAAGCGCGACCCAAAGGCGACTCATTTGAGATTAAACCCATGGACGGATTAGCTTCGTTTGAGCCGACGATCGTGTACTCTGTTTCTTTTTTATTGCAAAGAATTTTTATTGTACTACCGACATTAACCATATTCTTTGAACCGCCCTCTTCAATTAATTCTGACTTGTTGATTAAATTTTCCAGCTCGGCCATCCGACCGGCAATGAAACCTTGTTCATCTTTGGCGTCTTGATACTCGGCATTCTCCGAAAGGTCACCCAGCTCTTTGGCTCTGGCAATTCTTTCAATTACTTCCGGCATTTTTATTTTTTTTAAATATTCCAATTCTTCCTCTAATTTCTGTAAACCTTGTTTGGTTAAATAATTTGTTCCCATAGTAGTAAAAGGCTTAAAAAAAATACAGTTTTTTTAAGAGCTGTAAAAATTTTATTTAAATACCTGAATTAAATTATAATTTAATAAAAAATATATGTCAAGACTTGTGCCTAAAAAATAAAAAGGTTGGCAACAGAAACCACTTGGTAGCCCCTTTGGAGGTCCGTTGTTGGGATACGGAGTCTTCTCTAGCAAAAAGAGTCGCAACGAGGGAAGACTAGAAGGGGTATCCGCCAGAGCTCAGCTACAACTATTCGTATGCCTGGAGCTTTGCCGTTATTACATAGTTGGCCATCATCCGGGGCGGTAGAAACTCTCGAAAAGTTCCGCCTGGCCGTAAACCCGCTAGACATGTTGACAATCACCCAACGATAGCCAAAAACACGGCGCAATAGCTTCTGTTGCCAAAAATCGTATAGTCGAATTGCAATGAACAGCGATTTAAATATTATATAAATTAAACAAAAAAGTCAAGGGGGCTACTTCTTAATTAAGGCCTGGGTCGTAGAAGCCAAACCGGCCTTCTGCGCCGCCCACCAATTAAAAATATCATAGGCTACCGGCAGGGCCACGCTGCTGCCCTCACCTCCCTCTTCCACCAAAACCGTAATCACAATTTCTGGATCATGGTATGGCGCAAAGGCCGTAAACCAGGCTTGCGGCAGCTTAGTCGAGGACCATTGAGCCGTTCCAGTTTTAGCCGCCACTTCGACGGGTAGAGCACTTAAACGTTTACCACTACCAGTCAAAACAGTTTGTCTCATTCCCCTCTTTATTATTTCAATATTTTTTTCGGATATAAAATCCTGATTTAAAATTCTTGGTTCAATCTTAGATATTGAATTATTTTGACCGTCTAAAATTTCTTTAACCACATGCGGCTGGTAAATCTTGCCGCCGTTGGCATAAAATGACGTCCAAAGCGCGACCTGCAATGGCGTGGCCAGTAAATCACCCTGGCCAATGGCAAAATGATAAGTATCACCAATATACCAAACCTCATTTTTTGTTTCTTCTTTCCACCTGGGATCAGGCACAAAGCCGGTGGCTTCGTTAGGTAAGTCTATCCCCAGTTCCTTACCAATGTTAAACGATTCGCTATATTTTTCCAGCTGATCCACACCCAAACCCTTAAAATCATTATAGCCGCCGCCGACGATATAAAAATAAGTATTGATTGATTCCGCTATCGCCTTAATAATGTTGGTGGCTCCGTGACCGCCGGCTTTCCAATCGGGAAAAAACCATTTATTAACATGGATGCCGCCGGAACTAACAAAAGTCGTATTTTCATTAACAATATTTTCCTGCAAAGCAGCGCCTCCGACAATCAACTTAAAGGTTGAACCGGGCGGATATTCACCACTAATTGAACGATTAAACAATGGGTGGCTAGAATCGTTAATTAGTTTCTGAAAATCACTTTGACTGATACCAAGACTGAATAAATTATTGTCAAAAGTCGGCAAAGAAACTAAGGCCAGGATTTCACCGGTTTTCGGATCCAAAACAATGACTGACCCTTTCTTTTTGCCAGTCGAAGATAAAATTTTCTTAAGACTCTTTTCCGAGATGTTTTGCAAATCTTGATCAATACTTAAAACCAAATTACTACCGGAAACATACTTCTGCGAAGCTAAAATTTCCTTGGCTTGACCAGTGGCGTCTACCTCCACCTGCTCTTTGCCATTACTGCCTTTCAATTCTTTTTCATAGGTCAGCTCTAAGCCCGCCTTGCCGACATAATCATTGTAAAGGTAGCCTTTGGCCAAATATTCCTCCCTTTTACTTTCCTCAATCTTACCCTGATAACCTAAAACATGGGAAAAACTTTCAGTTGATGACGCGGTTAAATAATGACGAGTACTGTCAATAATTAAAACCACGCCGGAATATTTCGTGGCCAATATTCTGATGCCGATTGCTTGATCTTGATTGAGATTTTCCGCCACGATAATCGGCTGATAAGAATAGACGACTTTAGAAAATACTTGCTGATAGATGCCATCGGCCGATTGGCCGGTGACAGCGGATAATTCATCGGCCAAACTTCGACGAACGGCCTGATCCTTAGATAAATCAACCGGAATAATGCCCAAAGAAAAGCTTGGGATATTCTCCACCAACGGCTTCATGTTACGATCATAAACCAGACCCCGAGGCGCTTTGACATCACGGATACGAATCCGATTGCCCTCCGCCACGGCGCGGAAGTAGTTACTTTGATACAATTGCAGATAAGCCGTTCGACCAAGTAATATAACCAAGCCTAAGAATAGTATTCCAAGCCAGAAATTGATACGCGGCTTATTTAAAATCAATCCAAATGAGCCGGACCGAAAATTATTATCATCCGATGAAAAAGAATCCACTTCATGGCTGTAATTTTTGAAGCGGCGTTGAATACTATACTTGGAATTTTTCGATGTAATCCCAAAGGGATCAGCCCCGGTTACGTTTTTCATAAGAATCAGCAGGAAAAAGAAAATAATTTTTTAGCCGGCCAGAGGAAATAAAATAGGTAAAAAAAACAATCATTAAAATCAAAACGTTCATTAAGGGCTCCCAAAGATACAACAATTTAAAATCATAAATGGCAAAAGAAAATTTAAAACCAAAAATTACAAAAATCGCACTCAAAAAAAGTAAAATCAAATTATGAATAATTGTACCAATAAACCCCAAGATGGCTAATGAATAAAGAGAGCGGTTGGTAAAGAAATTATTGTATAAGAAATTTATAGTTACCACCGACAAGAGCAGACTTAAAGTTGTTTGACCAAAAGGCAAAGCGCTGTAAAGTTCCAAAAGTAAACCAGTTAACATGGCAAAAACTAAGCCTTTTTCGTAAGAAAAAATGACCGTCAAAAAAATAATCAGACAGAAAATAATATTCAAGCTTGAAATGGGTACCGGCCAAGTAGTCAAAAAGCTGATTTGAATCAAAACCATCAACAGAGAAAAAAATAAATTGTAAAGAAAGTTATTCATGATTTTGGTTTTTTACCACCGAAACAATGGTGAGACTATCCAATTTGACCAGGGATTGCAAATAAGCGGTTTGGAAAAAAGTGTTGGGCTCGGAAATAATTCGGCTGACTTTGCCGATAACCAAACCTCGAGGAATTTGCGCCTCTGTACCGGATGTAATAACCACGTCCCCTTCTTTAACTATTTCATTCTTGGGAATCAACTCCATCTTTAAACTTAAGCCATGTTCACCGGCCACCACGCCTCGACTGCTGCTTTCATTTAAAATTGTCGCTGCGATTTGACTGCGAGAATCACTAATAATAATCGCTTCAGAACTATTTTTTTTGGTATACAAAATTTTACCAACTATAATACCGCTATCGCTGATCACCGGCAGACCAACCGCGACGCCGTCTGCTTCACCTTTATTCAAAATTATTGACTGGAGATTCGGCTCGGGATTTTTACCAATTACCATAGCCGGAATTGATTCAAGCGCGGCGGCCTGGGCAAATTTACATTGCTTGGCTTGTTCTAAATTTTCTTCCAATTTAACTTTTAGACCAGCATTTTCCGTTGTTAGCTGGGTAACGGCTTGGTTTAATTTTTCGTTTTCCGACTTAATCTCTGAAACATTGAAACGACTAGAATATAAATCATTAATCCCTGAACCGAATAAATAGATTCTGGCCTGGAGTGGAGAAATAATTCTTATTAGTAAATTTTCCGCCGGAACAAGAATCGTCGTATAATGCAAAAAAATCAGCAGAATCGCCGCCGCCAATAATAAAATCGAAAGCTTAGTTTTTCGTAATAACTTAAACATACCAGAAATATTCTAACGAGAAGTCTTTTCTTCTTTGGTTGATGATGGTACCGCCACTTCGCGCAATAAATTGTCATCTTCTAAAATTAGCCCCATACCGCGCACGCAACAAGTCTGAGGATCTTCGACTACTTTAACCGGAATATGAGTCGCTTCGGAAATTGTCTCGTTTAAACCGGCCAAAAGCGCACTACCACCGGCTAAAACCATACCCCGCTGATAAATATCGGCAACTAATTCCGGGGGCGTGATTTCTAAGGTGCTTTTAATACCATCAATAATTCCCGCAACGGAACGCTGCATGGCCTGATGAACCTGGTCAGGGCTGACAATTACTTCTTTGGGCAAACCCGACATTAAATCGCGACCGCGCATGTGAAGTTCGTAGGCTTGGTCGGAATTAGCCATTTGGCTGGCGCGAATTTTCAAATCTTCGGCCAAACTTTCACCCACTAATAAATTATATTCGTTGCGCGCGAATTGAATTATGTCTTGATTTAGTTTATTGCCGGCGACTCTCAAAGATTTCCAAGCCACCACGCCGGATAAAGAAATGACGGCAATTTCAGTCAGGCCACCACCCAAATCAACAATCATATTGCCTGACGGATCCTGAATCGGCAGCCGCGCGCCAATGGCAGACGCGATAATGTTTTCTACTAAATAAACTTCTCTGGCGCCAGCCGATAATACCACATCCTCAACGGCCTTTTTTTCTACTTCTGTCACATCAAGCGGCACGCCGATAACCACGCGCGGTCGCGGAGAAAGGCCGTGGCTTTGCTGATATAAACGATCAATAAAATATTTCAACATTTTTTCCGTCACTTCAAAATCGGAAATAATACCATCAACCAAAGGTTTTGAAATAGTAATGTGCGGCGGAGTTTTACCCAGCATTTTTTGCGCTTCCTCACCAACAGCCAAAATTTGATCATTGCGATTATTTAAAGCAACGATAGATGCTTCGCGAACGACTATCCCCCTATCTTTTACATAGATTAGAGTATTGGATGTACCTAAATCAATTCCAATGTCTTTTGAGAATTTCTTGAATAAATTGTTAAACATATTTTGGCTTATTTTAAACGTTTTAATTAATTACTGTTGACATGATATTGATAATATGTTATGATTATTTTTGTTCTCAACTTAATGGTGAGTTTGAGAATAGAACCAAAGGGCCAACAACTAACAGAAGGGGTTGTATTAATGGCCGCGTTATCGAAACGCCAGGCAAAAATCCTGGCACGTTCCAAGATGATTGGGGAAGGCCGGAAACCGGTTCAGCCGCGGCACCTACGCCTGCCGCGACAACAAAAAGTCTTCTCCAAGAAGGCTGACCCCGAACGGGTGACGCCAGACGAAGGCGTCTTGGGCCTTGGAATATTCCCTGGCGGCAAATCGCGCGCGCAGATTGCAGCAGCGAGCTTCTACCTCGCCGCGGAAGGCCTGAAAGGGTCTATTCGAATGAA
Organism: Candidatus Buchananbacteria bacterium; assembly: GCA_041663485.1. Taxonomy (GTDB): domain Bacteria; phylum Patescibacteriota; class Patescibacteriia; order Buchananbacterales; family UBA6539; genus 02-FULL-45-11b. The sequence goes on from JBAYMO010000001.1 coordinate 23,755, forward strand.
AGGCGAGGGGCGCTCGCGCCTCGTCACCATCCCCATCGCTGCCTAGCCAGCAGCGACGAGCTTAAAAGCTCACCCGGAGCCGATTGACTACCCTGTCCGTCGGCTCCTTTCCTTTTCCAAAAATTCAATTAGCCAAACAATTTCTGCCAAAAACCTTTTTTGTCTTCTTCTGTATTATTTACTTGAAGCTGATTATCCATTTGATTTTTAATCAAGCCTTCCAAACGTTGCGCTTCGCGTTCAACCACCGGCCCGTCATATTCGGCACTGTGGGCGTGGGCGCCGGCATAGGAAGGTTTTTTTTGATCCAAATGTAAATTGATGCTGACGCGATTATCCCGATCCTGCTCAATATAGACATGATAGCGCGGATAGAATACCTCGCCTAATCTTTTTATGTAGCTGGTTTTACCAGTATTATAATCATTAAATTCATGATAGCCCGAGCGACGCATAAATAACGACAAATTCTGGTGAAACTCAAAAGGTAAAATTATTTTCATGATTTTTAGATTAGAATAATCCTGTTATTTTTTGCCACCAATTCAAGAATCCCGATGAAACTCGGGCAATATCACGAAAGGTTACAAGAATTACCAGAATCATTAAAAAAGCAAAACCCAAATTATGCATCATAGCTTCTAGCTTTTGATTAACCGGTTTTCGTCTAATCGCTTCAATAATCAAGAAAAATACGCGGCCGCCATCAAGAGCCGGGAAAGGCAAAAAATTAATCACAGCAATAATAACCGATAAAACCGCGGTGAATTGCAAAATATATAGAAATCCCATTCGCGCCGCATCGCCCACCAAAGACGCGATCCCCACCGGACCGTAGACTTCACCGATGACCTGATGAGAAACAATTAGGCTGGACAACATTACGTAGAATCCATATAAAACACTACCGATCATTTCAAAGGTTTCACCCAAACCATACCACCAGGCGACATACCACGGATAAGAAACGAAGCCGGTTTGCACCAAGGCGACGCCAATGCCGCCTTTTTTGGTTTCATCCAAAACCAGCGGGGTTACCTCTTTTTGCATTTCACTTTGATCTCGTTTAATGGTAATTTTTATCGGCGCGCCAACCTTGCTGCTGACATATTCTTGCAATTCCTCAATTTTGGAAAATTTTGTGCTATCCATAGCCACGACGCTATCGCCAACTTGAATCTCAGCTTTAGCTGCGGGTGAGGCTGGAATCACTTCTACCACTTGAATCTTTAGCTCACTGACTCGCGCCAAAGCGGGCAATTCTTTTTCAATCGCTTGTGGCGAACCAAAAATTAAACCAATTGTAAGCAGCACGGCCGCCAAAACGAAATTCATAAATACCCCGGCCGAAACGATAATAATACGCTGCCAAACCTTTTTGGTCGCAAAACTGTCGGTGTCGATTTGGTTCTCCCCTTCTTCACCTTTAATTTTTACAAAGCCGCCCATAGGAATCCAGTTCAAAGAATAGATAGTGTTTTTTGTTTCGATTTTTTTAGGACCAATAAATTTCAGCTTACCGGCTTCATCTCGATAAACTCCGCCGATGCGCGGCGGTAAACCCAAGCCGAATTCTTCGGCCTTAACGCCAAATCGTCGAGCGGTAAAAAAATGCCCCGCCTCATGGACTAGCACCAAAATGCTTAAAACGACAAAAAATGCGATCAGAGTAAAAATCATAATTTAGATGGTCATTATTTCATTTTCTTTTTTCTCGCCTAACTCATCGACTTTTTGTGTATATTCTTTCGATACTTCATCAAGTTTTTTTTGAATGGAAAATTTATCATCTTCGGTTATTTCTTTTTCTTTCTCCATTTTGCTGGCACTATCTCGCACCTTATCGCGAATTTGTCTAATGGTAATTCGTGCTTTTTCCATTTTTTCTTTGACTGATTTGACTAAATCCTTACGATTCTCTTCGGTCAATTGCGGAATGGTTAATCTTACCTGCTGACCTTCATTGACCGGATTGATTCCAATGTTAGCCTGAATAATCGCTTTTTCAATTTCTTTGGACAAAGTTTTATCCCAGGGCTGAATCAAAATCGTCCGTGCTTCCGGCACGGCAATAGAAGCCATTTGCTTGATTGGCATTTTACTGCCATAAGCATCAACAATAATACCTTCCACCATCGCCGGGTTAGCTCGGCCGATACGCAGGGTAGCGAGTTCGCTTTTAAGTACGTCGATTGATTTCTCAAAATCCGGCTTACTTTGTTCGATTATTTGCATAAATATTTTTATTATTTATTATTAAATTATTTTTTCGCGATAACGGAAAATCCCAAATAAATAATTTTTGGGTCGCTGGGGTCGATGAGCATAGCCGTACCGGCCGTATTGGTGGGCAAACGTTTGGTTACCCAGTTAACTCCCCCGTCAGTTGATTTATAGAAAGTCGTAGCGGTTGAATAATATATTTCTTGATTATTTTTTGGATTAACAGCCACAGAATAAATGTCCGTGGCGCCAGCCGGGGTAATCAATTTAATCGGTTCCCAATTCAAACCACCATCAGTGGTTTTTAATAAGCCATATTTAGCCGCTAAAATCAAAGAGTTAGGTTGGCTTAAATCAAAAATTAAACTTTTATACTCCAGCGCGCCCGAGAAGCTTTTTAGCTCATTATTAATATTGACCCAATTCAACCCAGCATTTTCGGCTTTAAAAATTCCCTTACTTTTAGTAGCAAAATAAATTGTTTGCGGGGAAAAAGGATCGACCATAATTTTGACAATTTGATCACCCACGCGGTTGATAGTTTGCCAGGTCGCACCGGCATCACTGGATTTTAATACCTCACCGGCATTGTTGCCGGCATAAATAATTTTGCTATCATCCAAGCCCACGGCCAAAGCGGTTACTAATTTTTCGGCTCGAGCATCAAGATAAGTTTCCGTCCAGCTGCGATTACAATCGCTTGATTTAATAATAGTATTATTATAAGTCGCGTAAATAGTGCAGCGATCTTTGGGATCAATGGCCACGGAATAAATCTTAGCATTACCGATACCATTAGCTTTCATCCAACTATCGGCTGAATCATAGCTGTAAAGCAAGCCGGCCGTGTCAGAATTAATATAAAGCGCTTTGCGATCACTGGGATCAAAGGTCAATCCAGAAACATTAACCCCACTAATTTGACCCACGCCTTTGGAATGTAAAAACAAATTTTTTGCTTGCCAGGTAACACCGGAATCAACGGATTTGTAGACCCCAGCCACAGTTGGCGTGTTACTACCGCCCAGCTGCAAAGTGCAACCAGACAAAAGCATGGCGGCGAAAACAAAAATAATCAAACTTTTTTTCATAAATTTTATTTCAAAAATTTAAGGCTAAATTTTCTAAAGTCAGTTTGGGATTAGCATTGGCATCTAAAAATCTTCTGGCATTGTCAATTTCAAAAATTAAACTAATAATTTTCTTAGGCTGATAAAGCTGGCTCAAGTCTTTTAACTCACTCAAAAAACTTTGATTACTAACTAAGCCTTCCAGACAACCCACGAGAGCCAAATCACGCAAAAATCTTTTCCAAAGAGAAAGTTCGATTTTAATATTATCTAAATCACTGTCGGCCACTTCATTCATTATTTTAAATTTTTCATCCAAACTGCCGCGCATTAAACTGATCAAAATTTTATTTTTTTCTTTAAGTTCTTCATAGACTTCCGGCTCCAAAAAATATTTAATCGCCAAGCCAGGACGACCAAAAGATAAAGCTGAAATCTTTTTAGCTTTTTTTCTTTCACATCCAAGTTCTATCAGATGATTTTCAATTACTGGCTGGCTAACCGGTAAAAATTTGATAACCTGACAACGAGAAGCAATAGTCGATGGCAAGTCAGAAATGTTATTGGCCAACAAAATAAGGACGGTTTGCGGTGCCGGTTCTTCCAAGGTTTTCAGTAATGAATTGGCCGAAGCATTATTTAAAGTTTGAGCCGACTCAATGATGGCGACCTTGTAGGTATTAAGAAAAGAACAAAGGCTCAATTTTTCCATCAGCTCTCTGGTCTGATCAACGCTGATATTTTTATTGAGTTTGCCAGAGTCGCCAGTTTGCCGTCGCAACCAATAAACGTCGGGGTGAATTTGATTATTTATTTGCTGGCAACATTCACAGCGACCACAGGGCACGAATTCTTCCTGATTATTTAAATGGCGACAAACCAATGAGTTAGCTAAAAAATTTGCTACCGCTGTTTTGCCAATATTATCCGGCCCAACAAAAAGATAAGCATGCGCTATCTGACCCTTTTGCAATTCCTGCTGCAAAAAACTAATAATATTAGAATGGCCGATTACGGGCCACCTAAAACGGCTTTTTTCATCTTTTGACATGGTTATATTTTATCACAATCTAGGAATTTTACAAGTAAAATTAAGACACAGAATTAACAAAAAAACAAGAATCTAGTTATGCCTAAAAGCATAATATATTCTTGCAATATTTAATAATTTATGGCCAGAGAGATTTGGCTTGATTCCAAATTTCTGGCCGGTTATTTTGCTTTAACCAGTACCAATACTCCACTCCCCAAAAATAAATTTTAGAAAAACCAGTCTTTTGGGCATAAATAACGTTATTCCTAAAGCGTTCAAGATTAAATGATTTCTCTTGTTCGGCTTGGGTCAATTCAATCATGCTCCGATTATACGTCCAGGGTTCCATCTGCATTTCCACTACAATAATATCTTTAAGATTTTTATGGAAAAATTTAGTTAAATCGGCTTTGACGTGATAATAAGCCGACGGTACAAAAAAATAATCCAAAAAACCCATATACTTATTCCAAACAATCCGATACAAAGTCGTGCCTAGAATATCAGGCACAGACGCCGCGGTTTGCCAAGTTGACAACTCGCCACTGTCAGTAACAATGATCGGGTGTTTGACATCTAATGATTTAACCAGAGCCACTTCTTGTTTTAATAAAGGCAGACTGGGAGCTGGACACTGGCCAAAAAGCGTGAGTAATGGCTCATTCTCGACTTGCCAGGCCTCAAGCATAGAATTATTTTGATACCGTTCAACTGTTTTGTTTATAAAATTCATCTGGCGGCTGATTACTTCCGATTGATCCAGACCTTTGAGCCAATTTGGGTCATGGCACTCTGGCCAGCGCGGCGTTCGCCGACCAAGCACCATAATTATTTTCACCCCCCGATCCGAAGCCTGTCTAACCTGCCAATCCAAATCATTAAAGATGTATTGATCCGGTTCTTTTTCAATTTCATCCCAATAGGCCACTAAACGGACATGATCCACTTTTAAATCTTGCAAAATCGCCAAATATGCCTCCTGCCAATTAAGCTTCAGCTCTTCGGCATATTTTTTGCTGAAAGTAACGCCAAAAACCGTTTCTTTGTTTTTAGAAAAATCCCAAAAGAATGAGGATAAAAAAATTAAAAATATTATTAAAAAAACTCCGGCTAAACTTAACCAGGTTATCATTTTTTTGGATCCCATCCAACCGCTTTTATTCGCTTTCTTTAACATAATTATATTATATCATATTTTTTCTAACAAAAAAACACAAAAAAATCATTGATATCTTTGTGTTTTTATGATATTTTAGGCAATGTTTTTCTTGCCTCGGCGCAAATCCTTGGTTCTCTTAGCCAAAGCTCGGCCAACTTTCGTGTTCTTTTTAGAATGCTTAATTCTTGCCTTCAAGGCGCTGTTTTGTCCCATAGTATTTTATTTTAAAATTAATTAATTATTAAATAAGCTATTTTATCTCATAACTTTTTTCTATTCCAGACTAGAAGGCATACCAGCTTTATAAAAACCCCTTTTACTTTTAATATAATCAACGGCAAATAAATACCTCCCGGTTGTGTGATTTTTTTTGGCTTTTATGCTTCTTATACTAGTCGGCTCTTTTGGCGCAATTACTTTTGCGCCTAAAACTTCTGATAATTTCTGACCAATGCCATTCTCTGCTCCGGTTGAACATGAAGACAAAATAATAGTCGGCATTTTTTCGAAAAATTTAGTGGCGCCAGCCGCGGTTTGACCAGTCAAATCATCTGTGGTTATGCTCCATCTCTCTTGTTCAGGCGAACCAGGCTTAAAAAAATTATAACGACCAAACTTAATACTATCTTTAGTGCCATGTCCGCCAATTATCGCTAAAGATATTTTGTGACCGGATTGGTCCGACGAATTGTAGCGTCGATCAAATTTAATCAAAGTTCGAACAAAGTCTAATTTACCGGAGCATTCTGCCACCCGCAAACTTAAATCTTTCTCAACCTGATCATACAAACTCTTTAAAACCTCGCAATCGTTGTAAAAGGCACCATTGTGATCGCTGCGCGGATAAATAATTACGCCATAAGGCTTATCTAGGCTGTCAGCTTCCTCATATTGCCTAATAAGTAAATCGTTCGGATACCGGGCAAAATCAGCAATATTAAACTCCTGATTCAAAAACTGGCAAACCCCAGGCTTGGTTTCCTCCAAAGCCCGAACGGCGTTCAAATTATTCCTTATTACCTCGGACAAATCACCACGCCGATCACTTAAATCCCAAGCCCGAAAAAAATCACGTCCCGACAAATTATAATCAGAAAGGATATAATCAAGCTCTTCGATACCATTGGTCATTGCTTCACTTTGAAAAGCTTCCGAACGCTCGAAGAGCGAAGACGTTATTTCAGTATAATGCTCCCAAGCATCTATATATTCCACGTCAGTCGAATAATCATCTTCACCACCTGGCCGCAATCTTTTGGCCAAAAGACCAACTTCATTGGCCGCGGACTGGTACTTATACCCAAAACCGTATTTAAATACAGGCTTAATTATTTCGACCGCCTCATGCATCTTAGGAGTTAGCTCCTGAGACAGGTATCGTCTTATAAGCCCAAAATTGTCCGTCAACGCTTCGACACCAATGTCTGAGCGTTTTTCATTGGACCTGTCTTCAGCCACCTGATAATAAGCCTTCAGGACATTAAATTCATCAAAAATCTCTTGATTCGAAAGGGCAAAATCAATTTCCCCTCTCAGATCGACAATCATGTCTAAGGAAAAATCCTTAACTTTCTTCCAGTCATCATCTTGCTCATGTAACTTACTACAATTGGCAAGACGAATTAGAATTTCTAAAATACGATTTCTGAATTCCGATCTGGCGTAACGTTTATCTTCATTGAACCCAATAAAAATTTCGCGTACCTCCGATTGCCTGGACTCCAACTCGGCCATCAGGCCAGATAAAGACTGTAAATCTTCTTCACCATTATTGGCCAAACTATCAATTTTATTCACCAATTCCGACCAACTATTTAAAGTCGCGCGGGCATCTTTTTTTTCCTTGGGTTTTGGCGACTGATCTTGCTTCTTAGCCTCAAATGTTTCTTGGGCTGTTAGTTCTTCGTAACGCTCTGCCATATGTGTTTAATTATTTTATGGCCAAGATACTTCGCTTGTATGATTCCAAATTCTCTAAAGCAATACCAGTGCCTTTGGCCACGCAAAATATTGGCTCGTCAGCAATGTAAGCCGGCACGCCAGTTGCCTGCATCACCAATTGATCAATATTTCTCAGCTGACTGGAACCACCGGACATAATAATCCCCTTGTCAATAACATCCGCGGATAACTCCGGCGGCGTTTTATGCAGTACATCTTTAACGGCCTGAATAATACCTTCCAACTCCGTTTGAATGGCGTCGGTAACATCATCGGAAGTTACCGTCACGGTTCGAGGCAAACCGGAAACCGTATCGCGACCCCGCACTTCCATCGACAATGGTTCTTCCATGTACATGGCTGAACCGATATCAATTTTTACGCGTTCAGCTGAACGTTCACCGATAGCCAAATTATATTTACGACGAATAAACTCAGCAATAGCCAAATCAAAACGATTGCCTCCGATTTTTACCGAGGTGGAAGCCACAATGCCACCCAAAGAAATAACGGCCATTTCCGACGTGCCGCCGCCGATATCAATAATCATGTGACCCGAGGGCGAACCAATCGGAATATCAGCGCCAATAGCGGCCACAATCGGCTCTTTAATAATATAGGCGGCCTTAGCTCCGGCCGCGATGGTCGCGTCAATAACCGCGCGCCGCTCAGTAGAAGTAATACCGGCCGGTACAGCCACCATCACTTCTGGCCGAAATAATCTAATACCGCCCAAAGCCTTATTAACAAAATATCTCAACATAGCCGCGGTGGTTTTGTAATCGGCGATAACTCCGTCTTTCATCGGCCGAACCGCGATAATGGTTTCCGGCGTGCGGCCAAGCATTTCTTTAGCTTCAACGCCAACCGCTAAAATCTTTTTATCAATCGCTGAAACCGCTACCACCGAAGGCTCATTAATAACAATTCCCCTCTTGGGCACATAAACCAAAGAATTAGTCGTACCTAAATCAATTCCGATTTTCTTGATTAGCATATATTACAAAAAAAATTCTTTAAAATAGCTTATATATTATAAGCTAAATTTAAAAATTTGTCTAGTTTTACCCTTAAAAATTATGGCCAAAATAAAATAAAAATTAGCTCCGGCCAGGAGTTTTAATACCAAAATATTTCAAAAAATATTTGATACCGGAAATAAGATGAATTCTGCCACCAAGTTTAAACACCCCCAAAATTCCTTCCCGCTCCGCCGAGAATCTGGTATGATAATGAACTAAAACCACTTCGGGAAAATAAACTACTTGGCTTTTATTTTCCCAAAAACGCCGGCAGAGATCCAAATCCTCAAAATACATAAAGAATCTTTCGTCGAACAAACCAACTTTAACCAAAATTGACTGACGAATTAATAGACAAGCGCCAAATAGCCAATCAACGGGAATGGTTTTATCATGTTCAATATCAATCATCAGATACTGATTGACTGAATTTTGAGCAAAAGGCAGCTTACCGAAAATGGTTCGGCGATAAAGTGGCACAAAAGTATTGGGAAATCGCCGGCAGGAATATTGAATGGTGCCATCCGGATATATTAATTTTGGTCCGATCATGCCGACCGACTCATTGTGTTCCAAATAGTGATACATTTTCTCAATAACGCCAGAAACAATAGCGATATCAGAATTCAAAATCATGACATATTTGCCTTTGGCAGCTTTAATGCCTAAATTGTTGCCATAAGCAAAGCCGCCATTAACTTTTGATTGCATAGTGACAATGGGCGGCACGACTAGTTCTTTTCCGTTGGCCAACCTGAACCTCTGAATATATTCCCGTGAAAAAAGATTGTTTACCATTTCTAAACACCCGTCATCCGAATCATTATCAACCACTATGATTTCGTAGTCTAGCTGAGGTTGGGACAAAACAACGCCCTTGAGACACTGTTTAATCAGCTCCTTTGATTTGTAATTCAATAAAATAATTGATATATCCATATCTTTTAATTAAACCATGACCTGATTTGGTTGGCGGTAATTTTTCGGTGTCGCATAATTATTTGTCGTTTAGACCAAGTCCGGGGCAATAATTTAAAAAACTTTACCAGACCCGACCACTGAAACGGCTCAAAAATTAGCGCCCCAAAGGTTATAATAAAATCACGACTTAAAAACCATGGTGAAGCCAGAAATAAATTAATCAAATCATCATTTTTTACCAACATCAAATGATGATTGCGTAAAGAATAAATACGCAAAATCTTTGATATCTTTTTTCTTTCCTTTATTACTTGACTCAACTTTGATTGATAAAAACCACGATGATGAAAACAAACGGCTTGATAATTATACCAACAGGTAAAGCCATAAAGCCGCAAGCGCCATGATAAATCAATGTCTTCTTTATACGCAACAAAATCTTGATCAAAAAACTCATGGTTGATTGAAACATCATCCAGAGCTGACTTGCGATATAAAACACAGGCGCCAGTGACCCCAAAGACTTCTTCGGTTTTATCGTATTGGCCCGAATCAATCTCACCTTCACCGCGATCAACAACTCTTCGGCTTTTAAAAATTTTTAAGCCCGTGGAGTCGATGATATTTGATTTAATTGTTTCTCTCATGGACTGATCATTACTATCAATGGCCTCGGTGCTAAATTTCAAAATTTTACCGCCAAAGGCTGCGCCTTGCGGTTGGCGATCAGCAAATTCTACAATTTTTTCTAAAAAATTTTCCGTTAAAACTACATCGGCATTCATCACTAAGACATATTCGCTTTTGGCAATCAAAATACCCTGATTGTTAGCTTTGGCGAAACCGAGATTGCGAAAATTTTGTAAAATTGAAACGGTGGGATAATTAGAACGAATAAAATCGACTGTTTCGTCGTCTGAGCCGTTGTCGATAACCAAAATGGAAAAGTCGCGAAAAGATTGGCGCATCAAAGACTCCATGCAATCAAAAATATAACGCATAGAATTCCAAGTGACAATTTGCACCGATACTTTTGCCATAATTTTTAAGTTAATTTATTTTTTTTCGGTTACCCAAAAACCCAAGCGATACTTGCCGCCCAGCATTAACCGAGTTTGAGCATCAGCGGCCGGCAATGACCCAAAAAGAATTAAGGTTACCGGTACCAATAACCATTGCAAAAACATCAAGACATAATGGTGCCATTTAAAATGTCTGGGTTTGGGTGGCAGCATAATCGCGTATAAAAAAGCAATGACCACCATGCCAATCATAGAAAAACGCATTAAAAAAGCTAAAACATGAGGCGTGTTCTGAAAAAGCGCTGTTTCCCGTTCCATGGGTCGGGCTAGCCACAGCGGCAAATAACCGGCGGAAATCATTATAATCGGCGCGGTGGCCCAAGAATATACACCTTCAGTCTGATTCCAAAGATATCGTATTTTTTTAAAAAATGGAATGTTTCTACCCTCCCCTGACTTAAACCAAAATTGCTTAACCATCCAGGGAAAATGCTCCACGCCCCAGGCCCAGCGGCGCATTTGCTTGTACTGATTCTTCAAGCTGCGCCAAAAATTACCGATATCGACCGTGTTCATATAAACCGGAATATACATCGGTACGGTTTGATAATCGCCTTGATACCGAACCAAACCCTGAAGAAAAATTCGCGAATCTTCAGTTACAATTGTATTGTCCCAATAGCCCACGTCAACTAACGCCCTGAAACTCATAGAATGGGAGGAAAAAGTAAACAATCTCTCTGGACGCGACAAATCAGTAAACAACCAAAAAGTGGTTGAGCTGGCCACCACCCTGACGATTGGATTAGACTCCCAGACGTTATTATTATAAATGGCGATCGGTTGAAAGCTACAACGGGTCGGGTTGGGCTGAGTTAAATAATGATAAGTCAAACAGGCAAAATATTGAGGATGAACACAGGTGTCAATGTCAAAATTTGAAACAATCACTTGGTCATAATCTAATCCCAATTCATCAATCAATCGATGGGCGCAAATCGCGGCGTAATGAGTATTTGAACCTTTACCCGGCAATTCATGAGGAATATCAGACGGATGAACTGTAATCAAAAATTTAAAAAATTTGTCGGAAAATTTTTCTCTGATTTGCTCGGAAATTTTTAAAAAATTTTCTTGATCACGCGCCTCACCGGCTAAAACCACAATAAATTTTTTCAAATCATAATTTGATTCTATCAAAGCCTTAAAAGGTTTTTCCACAATACCAAAAGGTTCTTTATAGGTAGGCAAAAAAATTAAATGATGATACTGAGTAAAATCTTTGGGCAGGGATTTCACGCGACTGAACCAATCCACCTCCACGTCGCGTCTAAATCGGCGCCAAGAAGTCAAAAGATAAATGAGCATATACAAGATCCGAAGCAGCCAATAAATATCAAACGCGATGATAAAATAAATAGCCCAAAGAGGTTTAATAAAGGAAAGCAAAATAATTCCAAGAAAAGTCAGCCAGACTAATAAACCCGGGATAGTTTCTAAAATTCTATATTTTGTCTGCTCAGTCATGTTTATATTTAACCATAAAATTAATTTTTTTGCAACTAAAATAAAACAATTTTTTTCACTTGTTTTAATAAAAAAATATTAAATTAATGACCGGCCGGTCATTTCCGGCGACTGAGGAATTTCAAAAATGTTTAAGATGGTGGGCGAAATATCCGCTAGCATACCGGAGGGAGTTAAAATGCTTAAATCACCCTGCACACTATCCAAACCCGAAGTTAATGTTTGACCTTCCCAACGCGCGCCCACCGCGATAAAAGGCACGGGGTTGGTGCTGTGCTCCTTGTCAATTTCACCGGTTTGCAAATTTATCAGCTCTTCGGCATTGCCATGGTCAGCCGTGATTAAACAAACGCCATTCTGTCCCAACACCGCGTTCACCAATTCACCCAAACACCGATCAACCGTTTCAACCGCTTTAATCGTCGCTGGAATTACACCAGTATGACCAACCATGTCAGGGTTGGCAAAATTAACTACGATAAAATCATATTTGGCTTGCTTAATGGCCGCAATTAATTTGGCGTTTAATTCCATGGCGCTCATTTCCGGTTTTAAATCATAAGTTGGCACCGACGGCGACGGCACCAATATTCTTTGTTCACCCTGAAATTCGTCTTCTTTGCCACCGTTAAAAAAGAAAGTAACGTGGGCGTATTTTTCCGTTTCCGCCGCGTGAAGCTGAGTCAAATTGTTATCCTGAATAATTTTGGCCAAAGGAGTTTGAATTAATTCTTTAGGGAAAACCACATCAACCGGCAAATCTTTATCATACTCGGTAAAAGTAATAAAAACTAAATTGGAATATTTTTTTACTTTGGGAAATTTATCAAAACCGGGCAAAGCAAAAGCGGCGGAAATTTGTCTAGCTCGATCAGCTCTAAAATTAAAAAATATTACAACGTCATTATCATCTATTGTTGCCACCGGTTTAGAATTTTCCATAATTACGGTCGGCAAAAATTCTTCGTCAAAAATATTTTTACTATATGCTTTTTGAATAGCATCAATCGGATCTTCGGATTTTAATTTACTTTTACCGCTGGCGATGGCCGTATAGGCGCTCTCAATTCTTTCCCAATGATTATCGCGATCCATAGCGTAAAACCGTCCAGACAAACTGGCAATTTTGCCCACACCCACGGCTTTAATTTTTGCCTGAAGCGCTTTAACGAAATCTAAACCACCATCTTTTTTGGTATCCCGGCCATCCAAAATTACATGGATGAATACGTCCTTAATGCCATTGGCGCGGCACATATCAAGCAAAGCATACAAATGATCTTGATGAGAGTGAACACCGCCATTACTAACCAGACCCAAAAGGTGAAGTCGGCTTTTGTTGGTTTTAACTTGTTTGATGGCTTTTAGCCACACTGGATTTTCAGCTAAACTTTTATTTTCAATCGCCCGATTAATTTTTGGCAATGTTTGATAAATAATTTTTCCTGAACCAAGGTTGAGATGTCCAACTTCGGAATTACCCATTTCGCCCCAAGACAAACCAACCGCTTCGCCAGAAGCTTGCAGGGTCATGACCGGATAAGTAGAAACCAGATGTTCAAATACCGGTTTTCTGGCTAAAGTTATACCGTTGCCTTTTGATGGCGGCGCTACGCCCCAACCATCGAGAATGGCCAAGACGACAGGTTTTGGTCTGATTATTGGCATAAATAAATTAAAAACAAAAAATTAAGAAATTAAAACCGTTAATCTTGTTATTTTTAATTTCTTATTTTCTTAAAATAGTGACCTACCTTTCATTTCTTTAGCTTTGGCTAAGTTCATCAGTTTTAGAATAGTTGGCCCTACGTCCCCTAATTTTCCCTGGTGTAGTTTGCGGTTAATCTTTTTTGGCTCAATTAAAATAAAGGGGACGGGATTGCTGGTATGCTCAGTATAGACTTCTCCGGTTTTTAAATCAATCATTTTCTCAGCATTGCCATGATCAGCGGTAATAATTAAGGTTCCATGTTTTTTTAAAACCGCTGGGACCAATTTGCCCAAACACTCATCAACATGTTCAATTGCTTTAATACAAGCTGGCAAATTACCGGTATGACCAATCATGTCAGGCGAAGCCAGGTTAGCGCAAATGAATTCAAAACGTGATAAGCTAGAAATTACTTTGTTAGTAACTTTGGTCGTCGACATGGCTGGCACTTTATCATAGCTATCAACATGAGGTGAAGCGATATTTATCCTCATTTCACCATTAACGGCATGATCATAACCACCATTAAAAAAGAATGTGATATGAGCGTATTTTTCCGTTTCCGCGATATAAATTTGTTTATTGCTCGGTAAAATTACCGGCAAAGTATTAAGTAAATCGGCTGAAGGATAAGCGGTCAAAATCGAATCTAAATCCGGGCCGAAATCGGTCATGGCTACAAAAACTATGTTTTTTAGAATCTTGGCACGTTTAGCAAGACCGGGATTTTTTTTCTCAAATTCAACTTGCACGAATGGTTTAGCCAACTGACGGGCGCGGTCGCTGCGTAAGTTAAAGAAAATTATCGCGTCATCGTCGTCAATGCGTGGCACCATTTTCCCCTTACGCTTAATCACAAACGGCTTGATGAATTCATCAGTAATATTGGAATTATAGGAACGCGAAATACCTTCTTGAGGACTATTGGCCACTGCCACTTCTTTACCATCTACCATGGCGTTATAAGCTGAAATGGTTCTTGACCAAACCTTTTTGCGATCCATGGCATAAAACCTGCCGATAACCGTCGCAATCCACTCACCGGACTTTTTACCATTTTCTTTATTTTTCATCTGACGCATCAAAGCTTCAATTAATTTTAAGGAAGCATGCTGAGGTGAATCACGACCATCAGTAAACAAATGAAGATAAACGTTAGGAATTTTTTTCAGCCGCGCCCAGGTCAGCAAAGCCAAAAGATGGTCCGGATCACTATGGGCGCTTTGGCCATCGGATAGCATGCCCATTAAATGCAAATTGGATTTGTTTTCGATTACGTGCTTATAAGCCGCTTCAAAAGCCGGATTCTTAAAAAATTTTCCCGTGCTAATATCTTTACCAATACTAACCGCGTCCTGATCAACCAGCCGGCCAGCACCTAAATTCATATGTCCTGCCTCGGAATTTCCGTGCTGTTTGGGCGGCAGACCAACATATTTACCTGAAGCAAAAAGCTGCGTATGGGAATAGTTTTTCCACAAACGATCAAAGACCGGCTTTCGCGCTAGCTCAATGGCATTACCTTTATTTTTTGGCGCCAGTCCCCAGCCATCCAAAATCAATAAAACTACCGGCGGTTTTTTTTGATTAGCTTTATTTTTTAGTTTAGGCACATGAAAACATTAAGAATAGCTTTAATATTTTTACCAGCTTCTTTTTTGCAATCACTCAAAGTCAATAACTTATTTTTATCTTTCATCTTTTTAATAACATATTGCACCGAATACTCCAAAGTAGCACCACGTCGGCCCATTTCGTGCAATAATACTAAACATCCCGGCAAAGTTACAAACTTAAAACATTCGGCATTCTTGACCACTTCCGCAACTACTGATTTAGCTAAAACTTTATCATGATGCGCTTGAATTGAATTAATGATTACCTCTTGATCATCTTTTTCAATCCGCCATTTATTCAAATACGGTCTGACGAATTTAGCGCTTAAATTATAATGATTACTTTGCACTCGCCCGCCGATTTTCTCGTCAAAAACCGTATGAGCTAAATACAGAGAAATCTTGACTAAATTTTTATCTACCTTATATTTTTTGGCCAATTGCTCTCCTTTGCCCACCGCCAACTCAGTTAGTAACCAAGCCGGCGCGCCATTTTTCTTGGTTTGGCTAAACATCAACTGCTTGGCTTTTTCGATATTAGCTTCAGTTATCATAACAAACACTTCAATTCTTTATTTTAATTCACTTTCAATTTCTAATAATCGATTATACTTTTCCACTCTTTCCGAACGCGACAAAGAACCGGTTTTAATAAATTCCGAATTAACCGCCACTGCCAAATCCGCGATCGTCGTATCACCGGTTTCACCTGAACGATGGGAAATGGAAGTCTTATAATGATTTTTGTGCGCCAATTCAATCGCGTCAATGGTTTCTGACAAAGTACCGATTTGATTTAATTTAATTAAAATCGCGTTGGCCACCTTTTCGTCTATCCCCCGTTTTAGTCTGGCTACGTTAGTCACAAACAAATCATCGCCAACCAAAGTAATTTTATCGCCAATTTCTTTCGTCAGTATTTGCCAATTTTGCCAATCATCCTCGGCCAGGCCGTCTTCGATGGAAATTATCGGATATTTTTCGATCCAAGATTTCTCCATCGCCACCATGGCTTGCGGTGAAATAGTTTTTTTATCAGCCTTCAAATCATAATCTTTATTTTTTTCATCATAGAATTCCGTTGAAGCCGCATCAATGGCTAACATAACATCGGCTCCTGCTTGATATCCGGCCGCGGCAATGGCTTGCAAGATAAAATCAAAAGCTTTCTCGTTACCCGGCAGCTGCGGCGCGTATCCGCCCTCATCACCTTTTAAAGTAGGATAATTGCTGGCTTTCAAAATCTTGCCCAAGGCGGCAAAGACTTCCGCGCCGCAGCGGACGCGTTCGGCAAGTTTTTTCTGTTGCGGCACAATCATAAATTCCTGAATATCCAACGACCAATCCGCGTGCGCTCCGCCGTTTAATATATTCATGGTCGGATACGGCAAAATCCAATTCTTATACTTCAGCTTATAAGTCTGACGAATATATTGATACAATGGTTTTTTTGCCGAGGCAGCACTCGCTTTGGCCAAAGCCAAAGAAACGCCTAAAATCGCGTTAGCCCCCAGTTTGGATTTAGTTTCCGTGCCATCCAGCTTAATCATTTTTTCATCCAACATTCTTTGCTTACCAGTGTCTTGACCGACCAATTTTTTAGCAATAATTTTATTGACATTACTAACCGCCTTTTGCACGCCTTTGCCGTTATACCGATTTTTATCATTATCGCGAAGCTCCAAGGCTTCGTGAGCGCCAGTAGAAGCGCCAGACGGCACAGAGGCTTTGGCCACAATGCCATTAGCTAAAGTCAAAATAACTTCCACGGTTGGATTACCGCGTGAGTCTAAAATTTCAAGAGCTTTAAGGGATTTTATTTTCGGCATGATTGAATTAATTAAATATTTATTACTTCACAAACTTAAACGCTTTAGAGAAAATGCTACCGTCAATTAAGTCGTCGGTTGAGGTACCAAATCGCATTATTTCTGCGGTTATCTTTTTTACACCTGGCAAGTCCGGTTCTTTCTTGAAAAAATCATCATACAAATCAACAACAGCACTAACAGTTTGTCCGGGCTTAATGATGTCAAATAAAGTCACTGGGGTTTGCAACTGATTGGAGTCAGAGAGAGTCACATCAAAATCCACACCATCTAAAGCAGCCTTGGTGCCGATATTTTTAATAAAAACTTCAGCCTCGGTGTTTTCGTCGTTGACTTTTGGCGGATTAGGATAAACTTTTATATCAGTAACGACTAAATCAACTTTTGAATCTGACAGCTCAAGTCTTCTTAATTCATCTTTTTCCACATTATAAGCTTCAATCCCTTTATTTAAGGTCTCAATCGCTGCGAATTTCCAGGCGCCGCCCTCTTTAATAAACAATACATCACCACCAACAGTTCGACCGTTTTTGTATATGACCGTCTGGTTAACCAGATAATTCTGTCCGTTTTTAACCGGATTTGTATATTTTATATCAGCAATGCTATTATCTATTTTTACGCCAAATCCAAATAGCTCAAAAGTCTTTTCGCTAAACAAAGACTGATAGGTAGAAGTGGCAACTGGTGTTTTCGATAATTCCGCTGCGCGAAGTTTATTCATTACCTCCTGCAATGATGCTAAATCATCTAAGGGTTTAAGGCTATAATCGGCAAAAGAGTTAATAATTGCGTCAGAGACATTATAGGTCTTGGCCTTAGAATATTTTTTTAGCTCGACTAAATTCTTAATCAAATATTTTTTCTGCTCTTTTATCAAATAAATTTTACCCTTGGTCGATTTGAGCAAAACGCCATCAGCATACTTACTTTCAACATAATTCTGATAGGCATCAGTTACGCTCTTGTCTACAAAAATAATCTTTTGACTCTTGTATTTTTTTAGCTCGGCTAAAGTTTTAAGATGCAGTTTTTTTTGCTGCTTAATGACATAAACCTTATTACTTGAATCGCGCAACAGTGTCCCATCGGGATACTGGGTAACGGCTAAAACTTCACCGGTACAAAACAAAAATCCGAATAGCACCAAGCTAAAAACCAAAGAAAAAAGCAGTTTTTTCATAGACTTAAAATTTTATTTTATAGCACCTCGTAAGTTACCATGACGTCAACTACAATATCTTGACTGCCAACTTCAACCGCCGGAGCCGGCGCCGCGCCACCCACACCCACAGCCGCCTCTGACTTCATGGAATAATCACGATAGACCGGCACAACAGAATTTTGCGTACTTTCGGCAAAAGAGACCAATTTACCTAATTTAACTCCCGCGATTTTAGCCAAGGCTTCGGCTTTTTCTTTCGCGTTAGCCAGCGCCTTTTCTCGGGCTTGTTGTTTTAATTTTTCCGGTTCATCAATGGTAAAATTCAAGCTGCCGATTTGATTAGCCCCCAAAGTACCGGCCTGCGAAATGATACTGCCGATTTTGTCCAAATTTCTAATCTTAATCGTCACGGATTGTGACACTGTGTAGCCGCGCAAAACTTGCTGGCCGTTGCTGTAGTCGTAACGGGGATAAATATTGTAATTGGCAGTTTGAATATCTTTAGCGTCAATGCCGGCACCTTTAAGCTGCGCAATAATTTTATTCATCTTGTCGGTATTTTCTTTTTGCGCATCGGCTACTTTTTCTTTTTGAGTTTCAATGCCTAAAGAAATTTGGGCAATATCGGGCACGGCATTAATTTTGCCTTCGCCGTCGATGCTAATGGTGTAAGTCTGCTGACTCTCGCGGCCAATGTAATCATGCTTTTTGACTTCATTCCAAGTTAACACCGACATAAATACTACGAGAAAAACTGTAACAATGGTGCCAAGAATTTTCCAAACCGGCACATGATTACAGCAACATTTTTTTTCGTCTTCCATAAATTTTAAATTAATTTTTAATAATATTTTTTAAAGCGGGCAAAATTTTTCCCGACATTAATTCCAAGCTGGCGCCGCCACCGGTTGAAATATGGCTGAATTTCCCCTCAAGCTTGTATTTAGCCACCACCATTTCCGTATCGCCGCCGCCAATGACCGACATGGCCTTGCTCCTGGCCACCGCCTCCGCAATTTTTCTGGTGCCAAAAGCGAATTTGTCAATTTCAAAAACACCCATGGGTCCGTTCCAAAAAATTGTCTTGGCCTGTTTTAATTCAAATAAATAATTGGCAATGGTTTTAGGTCCAATATCCAAAAACATCCACCGCTTATCAATTTTTTGATGATTTTGTAAATCAACCATTTCCACCAAAGAATGCTGGTCAATTTTATTGCCCGAGAGCATATCAACCGGTAAAACAATTTTTTGTTTATGATGTTTTAATAAATCTTTGGCAAATTTTACGATATCGACATTTTTTCTTTTGGCCTTATCAACAAAGGATGATTCCACCAGAGATTTACCAATTTCAAAACCCTGGGCTTTTAAAAATACGTTGGCGGCGCCCCCGCCGATCAAAACTTTATCGGCTACTTTGATTAAATGGTCTAAGACGGCAATTTTGTCTGACATTTTAGCGCCGCCCAGAACGACCACGAAAGGTTTTTGGGGGTTTTGAGCCACGCCAGTTAAAACTTTTATTTCCTTTTGCAGCAAGAACCCGGCATAACTCGGCAATAATTCCGTAATCCCCGTCGTCGAAGCATGGACGCGATGAGCCTGAGCGAACGCGTCAAAGCAAATTAAATCACTGCCATGAACCAAAAGCTTGGCGAATAATTTATTATTTTCTTCTTCCTGGTGATAAAATCTGACATTTTCCAGCATAACAATCTCCCCGGCCTTCATCTTACTGATTTTTTCGAAAACCTTTGGTCCCACGCAATCATCCAGCTTCTTTACCGGTTTTTTAATTAACTTCGCTAAGGCCTTAGCCACCGAATCCATTTTCAATTTTTCCACCATTTTGCCGTCCGGCCGACCCAACCACGATAAAACCACCACTCGACATTTGTTTTTCAAAAGAAATCTTAAGGTGGGCAAAGTCTCTCTAATTCTACGATCATCAAATACTTGCCAACTTCCATCTTTTAAGACTAATGGCAAATCATAAGCCACGCGAAATAAAACCGTCTTGCCTCTTAAATTTTTTACCTCCCTGATTGATTTAAGTTTCATTATCAAGTTTTTAATTATTTCGTCTTCAAAATAATTACTTCGGTATTGAAATTATAACATAAAAAGCCAGGATTCAGCAAGGCAAAATTTAAAAATAATGATTAACAAATTCTAGCCGCTCACGACTACTCCCCTTCAATCTCCACCAGCTTCCAGGTGCTGCCCGCTACCGGTCTGATTTCAATTTCTGCCATTTTAGCCGGAGTTTGACTGGCCAGCAATTTCAAATTATAGGCTAAATTTTCTGGATTTATCTCCTGACTATGCTCAACAACAGAGCCAAGTTCAATCACTATTTTTTTTATTTCTTTGATTTTGTTTTCGGCCGCCTTTTCTAAAACTAATTTCAAAATCAAATCGGCCGCGTGAAGATCATGCATAAAAAAATAATTATTATTTAATGAGTCGCGCAAGAAATGCAAGGATCATACGCGCGAATCATAGCTCGAATTTTTTGTTCACGTTCCGTCGCATTCATCTGAGCCAAGCCTGGCATATACGTCATTAAATCCTGTTCAATATTATTTAAAAATTGAACCGTCGGTGTGATAATGTCGGCTTTGACAATAATACCATTCTCATCGATTCGCAACATATCATACAATATGCCCCGAGGCGCTTCCATAATTGAATATCCGGTTCTAACTTTACCCAAAGGATTGGCGCCGGCAATTAAATTTAATTTCTTAGCCAAACTTTCTTCGGGTTTTAAATTTTTAATTATGTCTTTTAATAATAATCCGGCGGTTTCTGTGGCATGAACTAACTCAATGGCTTGAGCCAAGACGTTGTAAAAAGTATTATAAATGGGAAATTCTAATTTTAAATCAGCTACCACCTTTTTGGCCAAAGGGCTGAGCCGATTGTGATTAATATTTAATCTGGCTAATGCGCCCACCATAAAACTCTTACCTTTATAATTGGCCCGCTTGGCTGCCGTGGCCAACAGCTGGTATTCATCAATGGCTTTACCGTAGTGATTAGCGCCAATAATCTTGCCTGATAAAAATTTTACTTGCCCGTCATAAATAGCATATTCTTTACTATTTACCAAACAGGCATATTCTTGTTCTCGATAAAAATTTGGTATGGGCATTCTCGAAGCAAATAAAACCAGATTCATCGCCGATTCCATGGCTTGTTCCCAGTCGCCTAGAATCTCTTGTAATTTTTTCTTTTTAGGCAAAACTTTGAAACCGCCAACCTCACAGGCAATCGGATGAACGGCGCGGCCGGCTACCGCTTCTAAAATCGCTAAAGCAAATTGTCGACTATTAATAGCCGCCTGGGCTTCGGTGGGGTGATTTTTAATAAAATCAAGATCATCTTTGACGCCATAAAAATCCGGCATGGATAAAAAATAAAGGTGCAAAGCGTGACTATGGATGACCTGGCATAATTCCATTAATTTTCGCAACCTAACTGTTTGGTCGCTGGGATGTAAATTAAAAGCGTCTTCAATACACTTGATAGTATTTAAAGAATGAACAACCGGACAAATACCACAAATCCTGGCGGTAATAATCGGCACATCACTATAGTGCCGACCAACCAAAATGCTTTCGATTAATCTCACACCCTCAGTAGTTTTTATTTTGGCCGCAGCCATGTCACCATCAAAAATATCACCAATAAAATCGGCATGACCTTCCATTTTCGCCAGATGATTAATGACTATTTTCATAAAATAATTTTATTACTTTTTAACAATCAAATCCTTTGGCGTTTGTTCAGAGCGCCATTCTTTTTGAGCCTGATCCAACCAGTCATCCTTGACCCCAAAAACTTCTAAAACTTTTTTTACTTCAGCGGCGTCATGGCCGGCCAGAAAACAATTTTTAACAAACTTATCAACGTCGGGTTCTTCCAATAATCCACGGCAACCCCAACAAGGCTGTTTGCTATTCAAACACACCGCATTGCAACCACCCAAAGTAATTGGTCCACAGCATAAATCACTATTTTGCAATAAACATTCATTGCCGTTAAATTGACATTCCAAGCAAACTGGATTTTGAGCAATGAAGGGTTTCTTGCCGGCCAAAATCTGCAAAACAATATTTAAAAACTCTTCACCGTTGATCGGACAAGTCGGAATTGTAAAATCAACTTTGACAATTTTGTTAATTGGTAAAATATCTAAATTATCAATTCCTTCCGGTTTTTCATAAACCTCGCCTAAGGCTCGATATCGTCCTACCCAATTTTTCATCCGATGAATACCGCCGGTATGAGCACAGTTGCCCAAAACAATTAGCATCTTGGATTTTTTTCTAAGTTCCTTTAATGTTTTTAAATTATTTTTTGTTACCACTGAGCCTTCCACAAAACAAACATCAAACGGCCCAAGCTCGGGCGGATCTTCTTTGACAAACCTCCATTGAACCAAATCAATTCTTTTGGCCAATTCCAAAAATCTCTGGCCTAAATCCAAAATAGCGAATTCGCATCCCTCGCAACAAGTCAGGCCAATAATTCCCACTCTCGGTTTAGCAATTTGATTAGACTTAGACGAAAATATTTTTTTAAACATATAAATTAGCTAGATTTAAATTATACTTAGTCCATTTCTCTAAATTTTGTTTTTGTTCTTGAGATAAATAATCGCAAACCCAACCCCAATGAATTGATACAAAATCCCCAACTTTCAGCTCAGCCACAAATGATTTATTATTTACTTCAAGCCAAACCTCCCTTTCAATCGGCTCAGCCAAAACTAATTTATCGCCCGCAACCGCTAACGGTTGGTATTCAATAATAATTCCTTTGGTTAAATTATTTAAATCCTTAATTTCTGATTTCTGTTCTTTAACTTTTCCCCACCCAATCCGACATTCATCCATGGTTTTAATGGTATGCTCCAAGGGATAGTGGCCGGTTCGTTTGGGAATATTTAAAACATGAAAACTGTGATGCGGCTTGGCTCCAACCGGAATTTTGCCAAAAATTTTTTCGACCAGGGCGGGTTTAAGTTTCTTTTTTAATTTTTGTTCATCAACTAAATACTGATAAAAATTTTGCATGGAAACATTTTCCAATAATTCATTGCCCAGCCAATAAGCCTCAACCACTTTATAATCAAACGGGTCAAGAATTTTATTTGCCTCAGCAATTAAGCGCAAATACGGAAACATGGTTTCAAATTCCCTTAACATGTTTTTCAAGCCATCATCGCTGACGGCTTGGGCCGCATATTCAAACAGTTCGGCATTGCTATCCCCGCCGCAATAACGCAGCTTATTGGGCATAAAAGCGTAACGGGCGGCTAATAGGACTCCATCTGAATTTCTAATATTATCCGACATTAATTTTTTTCTAAATTTTACTTAATTTTCCTGAATAATTTTTTTAACCAAAAACTTTTTTTCAAAAATCAAAATGCAAGCAACACCCCCTAAAATAATTATCAATCCCATAAATTTTTCAACCGCTAATAATTTGTGCGTCACAAAAACCGAATTCAATATGGTCGTTACTGGCGACGCTAAAACTAAAATGCAAGCCGTTAGCGTCGCTGGCATCATTTTTAGACCGCGATACCAAGTTATTACATAAGCCGTCAAAAGAATTGAAGCGAGTAATAGCCACGACCACTGGACTGAATTTAAATTGGTTAAGCCGGACAAATCATTGGTCAGCCACAAAAATCCCAAAAGAAACCAAGCACCGAAAAACATTCTCCCCCAGGCTACCACCAAAGAGTCCAATTTAAACAAAGTTTTTTTGACAATCACTGTTTCCGTGGCCCAAAACAGCGTAGCCAACAAAATCAAAGTTTCGGCCAGACCCCAGCTCAAACCCTTGAAACCTTCAAACACCATATTGCCATAAAGTAAAACTCCCAAGGCAACAAATTGCCACCAAGAAACTTTTTCTTTCAAAAATGGCCAGGCTAAAATTGCCACCCAAACAAATAATGTTTTGTGAATAAATGAAGCACTAGTGGAAGAAGTCAAGCTTAAGCCCTTAAAAAATAACAAAAAAGGAATACTACCGCCAATCAAACCAATCAGGGCTAAATTTAACCAATCTTTAATTTCTAACAGTTTTAATTTCCTAAAAATCCAGGGAGATAAAATAACCAAAGACAAGACCAAGGCGACTAAAATATTTTTTAGGGTTGTGTATTGAAAAGAATCCTTACCGACCACGCTCATGGCGAATTTATTAAAAAAATTAGCCAATCCGGAAATAATTGCCGTAATTAAAACTAAATAAAAACCTTTTTTCATAAATATTATTTTAAATATTCGTTAATCTCTTTGGCTTCTTGATCAGAAATTTTAGTTAAAGCCAAATTGGCGTTAGCCAAAACCCAATCTCCAGCTTTAACTTTTTTTATCAAAGCAACATTAATCATTCGGCCATCAGCTAATTCGGCCACCTGTCCATTAACCTTTTTAATTTTTTGCGGCTTGGTTAAACACATAAATTACTACCCGGCCAAGAAAAAATAAAATACTAAAAACCAATATTACCCCCAAAACTCCGGCCAGACTTGAAGCCAGCCAAGTTTGGCCAATACCGGGAATTAGATATTCAGAAAAAAGACCGGGGAAATAATTATTACTTTTTTGTATAAAACCCAAATTCTCCGCCACATACTCCAAACCATCGGGAAAAGAAAAAGCTGCTAGTGAAACCACGCCGCCGCAAAATAACGAAAACAATAATATCTTATTCCGTCTTTTCATAAAAAAATAATTTGATGGCAAAAATAGTTATTATGGCTTCAGCCAAACCAATTAAGACATGGACTTTTAGCATCGCCCAAAAAACTAAATTAAAAGAAATGTTGCCGGATAATCCAAGTTCAACCGAACAAGCCGTGGCAGCCAAAACTACTGAAAGCCAACTGGCCAAACCAATGGCTAAAAATTTATTATGACTCTTTTGATAAATATAAGAATAAATTAAAAAACTAAACAACACGCCAATTATTCCCATATTAAAAATATTGGCACCCAAAGCGATTATGCCCCCATCCGAAAAAACCAAGGATTGAACGGCCAAAACCGATGCAATAGCCAATAACCCGGTCCAAGGTCCTAAAACAACAGCCGCCAAAACTCCGCCCAAAAAATGTCCGGAAGTTCCATACTGCACCGGAAAATTCAGCATCTGCAAAGCAAAAATAAATGACGCCACCAAAGCCAGTTGTTCAACTTTTTTGTTCGCTTGATTTTTGGCTCTGAATTTGGTCAAAAATTCAGGTGAACAAAATTTTTGTCCAATATTGGTTTGGATCTGGGGCAATAATATTTTGACTTTTTCAAAGTTTGAATTAAAAAAATTTTTAAAAGCCTGACCTAAAAATCCGGCGGAAACCGCCGCTAAAATAAAGCTGGTCTGATTGGACAAAAATTGATCAGGCAAATGCATAAATATTTTTTTAAATTGGCTTATTTTTTCTTAAAAATCATGGCAATACCAATGACTAATACCGCCATCGGCCAAACGATATCCCAGTTAACCCCGGGAATCATGCCAAGATTTTTCATCAAAAAAATTGCACCAATCACGACTAAAGCAATACCAAACATAAAACAATATTATTTATTATTTTTTCTTTTTCTTAGCAGCTGGTTTCTTTTTTTTGGCTGGTGCTTTCTTGCTCGCACAGCCGCTGCAACATGAACAACATGGCATAAGATTATATATAATTAATTATTAAATTATTCCTTCCCGAACCAGCATCCTGGCGTGTTCCCGCGGTAGAAATACTTCATTCTCGCGCCAATCAACTCGATTGCAAAATTCCAATACCGATTTTTTTACCCATGTATCAATTATTTTTTCCGGCGGTAATTTGGTTAAATATTGCATTTTCTTATCACCACTTTTTTCGATATCTTCGGCAACTTCCGCCTGATGATCGACTAGTAAGACCTCACGGTAATAATTGCTTATTGTATCTTCAAAATTACTTTCAAATCCCCCGAAATGCCGGCCGCTGGCGATAATACCAGGAAAAACTTTCGCAATCTCCCTTACTATTTCACGTTCGCGTCGCCGGCTGTCTTCCTCATCGGACCAAGCGTCCGTGCCAACACGTTTAAAAATGACATTATATTTTTTTCTCAAAATATTTTTTACTAAATCAGTCATTTCAGTCGAGGACGGCACAAATTCAATCTGATCATTCTCACTATTTTTTGCCAAATTTTCTTCAGCCAGTCCGGTAGAAATTACGGTAGAATTTTTTGGAATTTTAATTCCCAATTTATTTGGATCAACCACCCAATATGTATCAGCCGGCATAAAATTAGCCATTACACCATTTTCTTTTACCATTTGACCCAATGGCGCAAGAATACCAATATTACTTTTATCCCATTCCCCAGGGCCGATAAATCCCGCCGTGGCAATACCGTCGATGGCAAAATGCTCGGTAATTCGTCCAACTTTATTGCCAGTGGCCCCAGAATGCGTCGGAATTATCCAGTCGCCCGATTCCTGATCAAAGATTGGTTCATAGGCCGTCATGTGAATTGCGACGTGCTGGTCAAGCGCCTCAACCAAACGCTCCGGAATTTCCACTTCTTCGCCATTTTTATGGCGCTCAATAAAATCTTCGAGATCTGCGATTACAGAAGAAATTTCTACGGCCTGTTTGCGAAAATTTTCTTTTTCATATTCCATCTTTGATTTAGATTCCGATTCTTGGATACTAGTTAAATTGATTTTATATCCAGCTAACACTAACTTACATTGACGAACCAGAAAAGGTGGCGAAAAATGTTTTTTCTTTTCTAATTCTTGCTGTAAATCCGCTGATATTCTTTTGTCGCCTAACAACGCCTGCAAAATTAGATTCCTGGCATTTTGAGAATTATCTCTTAAAATGCCGCTTTCATCAAAACTTAAAGCAATAATCATATCTTCCAAAACTTCGGTTTTTACCACATCGATTTCCGAGGCTGAAAACTGACCTTCCGGGAAAGAATTTCTGATCATGACCGCCAAGTCAGCCAATGACTTAGGCTGGCCATCAGCAACAAAAACGGCGCTACCTTTACTTGCGGCTTTCCTTAAATTATCCAGTTCGGCTTTTCTTAGGCCGGTTTTTGGTTTGGGATAATCCGCTTCCGATGGATTAATCCGGTATTCTTTAAAATTATATCCACCGGCCCTACACTGATAGTTGACATTAACCTGAGGATGATATGGTTTAGTATATTCTCCGCTGAGATTTATATCATAAACCGCAGCGGCACTTTTTTCTAGACTAACTTTATTTTCCTTGATTTTTTCCGGCTCCCTGGCGTAAGGCACATCGCCGACCATCACTGCAACTTTATCTTTTACCATCTCCGGATCAAACAAATTTTCCTGGTCTTTGAAATAAACCGAAATTCTGGCATCACCAATCTTATAAACATATTCGTTATACTGCAAACCGCTACTGTCTTGGCGTTCAATTGTTTCTACTTCAAACTTCGGCTGGGGCTCCACCTCAAACCCGACTTCAGCTAAATTTTTTGATATTTCTCGACGCTCCATATTAAATACTCAATTATTATTTATTGTTGATTAATTACCCTTTTGATCGGTATATTTCAAACTGTCCCCGGGATATCTTTTAACTGAGCCCAAGAAAAAATCGGACCATCTTTACAGACATAATAAGGACCAATGGCGCAATGCTGACACACACCAACACCGCAATACATCTTTCTTTCCAAAGAAATATAAATATCTTCGTCTTTTACCCCCTGTTTCTTTAAATTTTCTATAACCGGTCGATACATTACCGGCGGACCAACAACCAAAGCCACGGTATTGGCAAAATCCTGCTTTTTATTAAACAAAACCGTAATCACTCCGGTTGGACCCTTCCACTTTTTTGACGGGCTAGCCAAAACCACATCCAAGCCAACTTTTTTTTGCCACTGACAGAATTCACGCTTAAAAAGTAAATTATGTTCATCCTGACAACCATAAAAAACATTAACTTTATTGGCAGGCAATTTACCGGCCAAAAAATCCAAAACAATTGAACGCATGACGATAAATCCCGAACCACCGCCCACCAAAAGCAAATCTTTCCCTTGGGTCATTTTCTCTGGCAAACCGTTACCAAATGGTCCCCTAACCGTTGCTTGATCACCAACATTTAGCTCGTGTAATTTGGTAGTTAAAGTACCCACTTTTCTGATAGCCAAATCAAAAGTTTTAGTTTGACTGGCCGAGGAACAAATATCAAAAGCCGCCTCACCGTGATTTAGCAAACCAAGCATTAAAAACTGGCCATGATTAAAGGCAAAATTTATTCTGTTTTTTCTTTCAATAAACTCAAAAGTAAAAAGTTTAATGTCAGGCGTTTGCTCAACAATCTTTATCACTCTGACTAATTTTGGGATATACAAATTATGCATTGATTTATTTAATCTTGCCTTTTAAAATTCTCTGCAAATTTTCTTTAATATCAATACCCACCGGACAAACTTTTGTACAACGACCACAGCCGACACATCCGGGCAAAGAAATATCGTCGGGACAGCGGACAAATTTATGTTCATACCAAAATCTAATCCGACTCATAGTATTCGATAAAAATTTTGGTTTTTTTGAATCAATTTCCAAACCGGCCACTTCGGAAAAATCCGTATAAAAACAAGTAGTTTGCAACCGACAACGATCGCCACAGCCAGAGTTTAGTCCGGGCTGATCGCTAATATCAAAACAGAAACAGCACGGACAAATTACCGTACATTTGCCGCATTCAATACAAATTTTTCCCAGATCTTCCCAAATTTTATTATCCTCATAAAACTTTTCTCTGATTTTTAACATCTGTGGATCTTTGCCTTCTTCTCTGATTGGTCCGACATATTCAACGTGATCGTAATTTTTATAACCAAAATCGTCTAAAATTCGCTGCCCATCTTCTGAGCCGGTATAAACCAAATATTTGTCTTTACAAACAGCCAAGAATATATCAAATTTTAAATGCTCCAGCATGTCCTCTTGAAACTTTGCCAGAAAAAATTGCGTTCTCTCAGCGGGCACCAAACTATGACCGACAATCAAAGTGTTTTTTACGCGCTCCTGAAAGTAAGGATCTTTGGCAAAAATTTGATTCAAAAAAGTTACTGCCTTTAAATCAACTACGGTCAGACCAAAAATCACTTGTTTAGGCGAGGTAAAATTCTGTTTAATTTGGTTTTTTTGATAAGAAAAAAGCACCTCTTTGGCAGGTACTAAAATTCGTTTAAATGAATGCAGAGGCAATTCATTAGTTAATTCAACTTTTTTGGGATCATCAACTGTTTCCATGACCAATTCACCGTTAATTCTTTGCGGTGCCCAAACAATATTTTGTTGGGACAAATACTCAATAAATTGACGCAATTGTTTATTGGTCATATCTATTTTATTATAACATAAATTCAGAATATAACCAAGGAATAATTTACTAAAAAATTACTTCTTGAAAATAATTTTAAGCTTACCTGATTGACAAATCAATCTAGCCGGCATAATATGGCCATAGAATCTTTGCTGCTCTTTACTGGAGGGAACTAACGTGGCAAAACAAACCGATACCTGGATAGAGGCCTGTCCAAACTGCGGCACCGAAGCCACATTAACACAATGGGCTTGCGGCTGCATCACCTGGACCTGGAAATCTGAAGATGTTAATAATGGGGGGCATAGCCGTAAATGTCCGACCGGAGACTTCTTTTCCAAAAGAGCCCACCTGTGCGCTGAGGGAAAAAATCCACATAGGCCATTGGAACATTAACCCAACAAAACCGTAGTTGGGCTATTTTTTTAATTTTAATTATATACTTTATTTATATTTATTTTTACTTGAAGCATTAAATTTAACCACCCCATCTAATATCCCCTGTTTAAATAATTTCTCCCGCAAAATCAAATCATTTTTTCGTGAGTAAATAAATTTCAAATCTTTGACTAAATTCAACTCTACTATTAGCTCTTTTTTGGTCAATTTTTTTTGCTTAATAAAATTAATATAACAATTTTGATATTGTTTAACTGTTTTACAGTTTAAGTAATTTTGCGATCCAAATATTTTTTTATCTTCGGGCGTAGCTAAAACTAAACAAGTAGTAAACTTGTCGTTTTTCTTATTTTTTAATAAATTATAAAGCCGACAAGTGGCGCATTGGTTTTTACAATTTCTCACCTCAACACAATCATAAATAAAACGATAACCTCGCCAATTGTCTAAAATAACGTTAATAAACCCAGAATATTTTTTTGACAATTTCTTGAATTCAGCTTCTGCTTGTTTAATTATTTTTTGATTCATAAATTTATACGAATAATTTTTTTAAAAATGGTTGGGACAGTTATCTTGTTATTCTGTCCCAACCCAACTCAAATTAGAGGTACGCCATGGGGCATAGGGTATAACCCCCGAAAGGATCGCCCATACCTTCGACCGTGGCTCGACATCCGCCGCGACATTTCTCCCATTTGGCACAGGAATGGCAAGGTTCCTTGACCAGACTTTGATCCAATTTCAAACGATGGCAAATCAAAGGTGATTCGTAGGCTGCCTGAATCGGATTGGTGTCAGAAATTCGAGCCAAAACCACGGGGCTATTAGTACAAGCCCGAATTGACCCATCTACGGCAAAATACAAACCTTTGTCATAGAACGGGCACGAACCAAAGACATGCGGCATTAAAACTTCAGCCGGCTCCAAACCAAACTCCGCTCGAACTGACTGAATGGCCAAAATCATTTCCGCAATCTGCGGCGGCGTTGGCGCCACTTGCCAATAGTCTGGCCCAATGGTCTCGCCCGAGCCCATCAATTCCAGATCAGTACCAATATTCTGTTGCAAACACCAGCGATAATACTCAGATGCCAAGCCGATATTTTCCTGACGAATCAAATTCTGCAAGCGCAAAAGCGGTTGGGTATAACCAGCCTGCTGCAAAATACCAATCGCCTCAATCATCCTTTGCGCTTGAACCTGGCTCTGACCAATCATTTTTGCCTGCAAGGGCAGCTGGGTCTGATCGGCCGGATTAATGTTGAGCTTGCCGGTAATGTGAATCTGCCGCTCAAATAACCACTGGGCCAAGGCCGGAGTAATGGCCAGCATATTGGTAAAAATCCACGGTAGAATGCCCCGCTCAAGCAAAATCTCAATGTACTGGCGCAGATTGGGCCAAAGCAGCGGATCGCCGCCCAGCAAATCCATAGTTTCCAGCTCCGAGCCGCGATAATCACGACAAAGATCCAAAACCCTGATCGCCTGATCCAGCGACATCTCGCCATGATTCAAAGCCTTACGCCTAACCATGTAACATCCCGGACAAGCGCATTGACATCGACTTGTTACCTCAATAATGCCATAGCGTAAACCACAAGCCTGACCTGATTGTAGATAACGATCTTTCTGATTTGTCTGCATGGAATGCTTCCTCCAAAGTGTAAAGAGCCTGATTTTTGCTAATGCAAAAACCCCGCCACAAGCGGGGCAATTAGACATTTTTAAAAATCTCAAATCACCTCGATCGTGGCGAGTTGATTCGATGATGATTATTTAATTTGATATTATTATTCATAGTTTTATTATTTTTAGATAACGCCAATTTGTAACCCCCTTCACCATAATTTAACCAATAAGCGACGCGAGTAACCGTGGTCGTCGATAAACCGGTTTTTTGGGCAATTTCGCGATAAGGCTTGCCCCGGCTGATCATTTTTACCGCTTGCCAACGGCTAGTCATTTCCTTTAATTCTTCCAGGGTGCAAAGATCACGAAAAAATTTTGCTACTTCACCGGTTTTTTTCAATTTCAAAATTGCTTTAAATAATTCCGTGCTTTCTTTGTTTTGCCAGACAAATTTTGAAGCCATAGGCTGTTTCAATGTTTTAATATGATAATACATTACCACGGTCATAGAATTATGTCAAGACCTGAAATAACCAGATACAAAAGAAGCCGTTTTTACGGCTTCTTAAAATAAACTGAAATAAAATATTTACTTTATCAATTTGCCCATATCTTCTAGCATTTGTACCATACGCATTGAGTAACCCCATTCATTATCATACCAAGCTAAAACTTTTATTAGATTACCACCAATCACGCGCGTATAAGGCAAATCAATAATAGCGGAAAACGGGTTACCAATATAGTCGCTGGAGACCAACGGTTCCTCCGTGACTTTTAAAATCCCCTTGTAGAGTGGATCCTTGGCTGCTTTTTTAAAGGCATTATTAATTTCTTCAATGGTAGTATTTTTCTTTAAAACTGCCGTAATATCAGAAACCGAAGCACAAATCGTTGGCACGCGAATAGAGATACCATCAAAGAGATCAGCTAATTTTGGGATTACTTTTGTTGTAGCAATCGCCGCACCGGTGGTGGTAGGAATTAT
Source organism: Candidatus Buchananbacteria bacterium (assembly GCA_041663485.1). Classification (GTDB taxonomy): domain Bacteria; phylum Patescibacteriota; class Patescibacteriia; order Buchananbacterales; family UBA6539; genus 02-FULL-45-11b. Next base: position 56,430 of record JBAYMO010000001.1, read on the forward strand.
ATTATAAGCGGCCGCTCTGGCTCGACGTAAATCGCGATGCGGACCATCAACTAAATTCTGGTCAGCGGTATAAGAATGCACGGTTGTCATCATGGCTTTTTCAATGCCAAAAATATCAGATAAAACCTGCATAACTGGCGAAATACAATTAGTTGTGCAAGAAGCCATGGAAACCACCTGATCACATTTGCCCTTAGTAATGCAATCAACTGAATATCTAGTACCATAAACCAAAGTCTGAGTTTGATCGTCTTTGGCCGGCGCCGACAAAAGCACGCGTTTGGCTCCAGCGGTTAAATGGCCACCCGCCTCTTCTTTATTGGTGAAGCGTCCGGTACACTCGGCCACTACTTTTACTCCCAACTTAGACCAGGGCAATTTAGCCGGATCTTTTTCGGCAAAAATTGGATAAAATTTTCCGTCAACTTTAATTCCCTCTTTTACCGCTTCCACTTTTTTAAAATATTCCCGATAGACAGTGTCATATTTTAGTAAGTGAGCTAAAGTCTTACTATCCATTAAATCATTAATCGCTATGACTTCCAGCTTTTTGCTGGCTAAAGCACCTTTAAAAACCGCCCGGCCAATGCGGCCAAAGCCATTAATTGCAATTTTTGTCGCCATAATTTTTGGTTAATACTTACTGTAATATTATAACATATAAATTTATTTTTTATAACTCAGGTAATTTGACAAGAATATAGTTTCTTGATAATTTATAGCCAACCAAGGACAACCCAGAGGAGACTCAGTCATGAACATGAACAAAAAACCAGTCGAGATTCGTGGAATCTATCACTGTGAAGTGATCAAGACGACCAAAGAAGTTCAGGTCAAATCAGAAGAACCAAGGCATAATCGTTTCTATGGCGAATGTGAATATAAAGATGTGACGGTATCGGAGAAAGAATTTGTTCGAACCGTACAGGTGACCGAAACCGGTAACCCATATAGCGGCAAAATCTTGCCAATTGCTTCTCACTACGGCCAGCTCAAAGATGGTGACGAGGTGGTATTTATAATTTCGGATGACAACCCGCCGAAAGCGGCCATGGTTCATCCCAAAAATTACCAACCCAGCAATTCCCGTCGTCCTGGCCTTCGCCAAAATCCGTGGTATAGCTCGAGACGATAACTTTTACATTGATCATTGTTTGACAAACCGCTTTGGTTTGTTTTTTTATTAACAAAACCGCCGCTGAAAGCGGCGGGATAAAAAATATATTTTAAGCCTAAATAACTACCAAAAGCTATTGGCTTAAAATATTATAAGTAAAAGTCTTCTCAACTTTTTTACCCGGCCAACCATAATTAAATTCCAACTTAAACTGTCCGGTCTTTTCCACCTTAAAAAGCCAGGTTACTGTTCTCTCATTGGTTTTATCATCGCTGGTTACCTTTTGATCCTTGAGAGAAACATAAGACGCCGCGGCAATACCGGCAATAACATATTCCCGATTCTTATCTTTATTAACAAATTTAACTGATAAAACATCGCCCGGGGTAGTGGTATTGGTTTGATTATTTTGGACTGACAAGTCAATGACTTTGCCGGTCTCAGCTACACCCACTGCCTCTTCAACAGTTTGCTGATTAACTTGGGACTTTGTCCCAAAACTACAAGCGCTTAAGGTTAGCGCAAAAAACAAAACTAAAATAATTAAAATCTTTTTTCTCATATATTTTTTAAACTTTTAATTGCTACTTCAACGCGGTTAGCGTCATCACCCTCCAAGACCACATCCACGGTTTGTTTAAGCGTGTGCCAACCGATTACTTTGCCTTTGCCCTGAGGCGTTTTAACCTGACTGCCAATGGGTGGCAAATTTTTCACTAAATCATTATAAACTTCCTGTTCGTAGGCCAAACAACAACGCAACCGGCCGCAGCTGCCGGAAAGGCGTTCCGAACCGCGATGAGCAATTTGCTGAACATCGGCCAACTCGGAAGTGATACTGGCTAATTCTTTAAGATGAGTTTTACAGCAAAGGGTGCGTCCGCAAGTTCCGACATCACCGGCAATTTTAGCCTCATCGCGAATACCGATTTGCTGCAAACGAATTGATTTCTGGAAATGATGGGTTAAATCTTTAACTAATTGGCGAAAATCAATCCGGCCATCGGCAATAAACGGAAAAACAATCCGACTGCCGTCAAAAGAAAAATGAACATCAATAACTTTCATGGGCAAATCCAAACGATCAACCATTTTTTTACAATAATCCAATCCGGCGGCCTTTTGCTTGTTCAATTCATTTTGATTTTGCACGTCTTCGGTTGTCACTTTGCGAACAATCACCGCCGCCTCACCGGTTTCCGGCCCAAAAGTCGGTTCGGTTGACGGAATAAAAAGCATCATGACCCGACCCATATCAAACCCGGCTTCGGTTTTGACTACCACTTGTTCGCCTAATTCCAATTTGTAATCGCCAACTTTAGCGATAAACGGTTTCTCCCAAAGAGAGACCTGGATTTGCGCGTATTTATCCATAATATATTAGGACGCAATTACTATCGCGCCATAGATTGATTTAGATCTGATAACGCTGAAAGCTGATAATCTCTCCAGCGTCATTTTGCTGCAAAAGTTTTTCAATAGAAATTTTGTCGTCTTTAATAAACGGCTGCTTAACCAGGCAAACGTCGGAATAATATTTTTGCAGTTTACCTTCAATAATCTTATCCCACATGGCTTCGTTTTTACCTTCGGCTCTTAATTGTTCACGATAAATTTCTTTTTCTTTATCTAATTCAGCTTTAGCAATATCTTCCGGTTTAAGATATTTCGGCGACATGGCCACGACTTGCATGGCAATGTCATTGGCCAATTCTTGGCTACCTTTGGCTAAAACCACCACCGCGGCAACTTTTTTATTGGAATGCAAATAAGTGCCAATAATTTTGCCTTCAACGATATCGGCGGCGGAAATTTTCATGTTCTCACCAATTTTAACCGACAATTCATTCTTAATCTTATCCTGCACCCAGGTCGTAAATTCCGCCACGCCCAATTCCATTAATTTAGCCGCTAAATTATTAACGGTATCAATAAAATCTTGGTTGCGAGAAACAAAATCAGTTTCACAAGCTAAACCCACCAGGCAAACTTTACCATCACTTTTGACTAAAGCGATTACACCCTCATTAGTCGCCCGATCCGACTTTTTAGCCGCTTTAATCGCGCCTTTTTTGCGCAATAATTCAACAGCCTTATTGATATCACCACCGGCTTCCTCTAACGTGGCTTTGCAATCACCGATGCCAGCGCCAGTTAGTTCCCGTAATTTAGTTATCGCCTGAGTATCTACGCTCATATTATTATTTTGTTTTAATGATTAATTCTTTTTAACAAATTTGGTCTTAGCCTCCGCGGATACTACCGGAGCCTGAGGCCTGGCTTTAATGCCTTCTTTAACGGCTTCGGCCATGAGACTGGTAACAATTTCAATGGACTTGACCGCGTCGTCGTTAGCCGGAATCGGATAATTAATAATTTCCGGATTGATGTTGGTATCCACCATGGCAATAAGAGAAATATTTTTCTTTAAAGACTCGGCCACGGCAGTTTTTTCTTTTTTAATATCAACCACAAAAACCGCGTCGGGAATTTTTGACATATTTTCAATGCCGCCTACCATGCGATCTAATTTTTCAATGGTTTTATTAAATTCCAGTTGTTCTTTTTTGGTATATTTTTCCAACTGACCGAGAGCTTTCTTCTTTTTTAAATCGGTTAATTTTCTGATCATGCGAGAGATTTCCCCAAAATTGGTAAAAGTTCCACCCAACCATCTCTCGGTAACATACGGCATACCACATTCTTTGGCGTACTTAACCACAATCGGCTGAGCTTGTTTTTTTGTACCCAAAAATAAAATAGTGCCGCCATTGCTCACTACTTTTTTAGCAAAATCCAAAGCTTCTTGGAGTTTGATTTGAGTTTGCTCTAAATTAATGATATGAAACCCACCTTTGTTCATAAAGATGTACGGTTCCATTTTTGGATGACGTTTGGAAAGCTTGTGGCCAAAATGGCTGCCAGCTTTAAGCAAAGTCATCAAATCCGGGATTTGTGACATAATTTTTTCCTTTTCTTTCTTCTACCGCTGTTAACTAGGCCCCATGATTCGGGGAGGATTTAGCTAAACTAAAAAACGGCATGAATGATTAATAAATTAACTATATTAATATAAAGGAATTTTAAGACTTTGTCAAGCCTTTTATTTGACAAATTAATATATTATTACTAAGCTTTTCGAGAAAGCACCAATGGTTGGTGCGACTGGCTCAAAAACCACATCACAGAGGAGAGCAATAGAATAGGACAAGAAGCAGTGGCAATTGGTGGGAATCTTGGTGGCAGCCATTTTTCCTGCGCGGGCGTAAACGATAGCGGGACGTTACTCACAAAAGTCGAGGAAACGCCAATCAATCCGAATCAGTCGCAAGAAGAAATTCTTGGCGCCATGGCCGAACTGGTTAACGGATTGAAGTGCGAACTTGTGCAAAAAGGTTTCAAGGTTGTCGGTTTCGGCACAGGCGCGCCAGGACCGGCCAACTTTGACACCGGCGTGATTGGCGAAACACCCAACATGCCAACCATGCGCGGCTGCCGGTTAAATGACGAGCTTTCCAACCGAACCGAACTGCCGGTCAAAAGCAACAACGACGGCAATCTTACTGTTTTTGGCGAAAGCCGACACGGAGCAGCCCGGGGCTACAAGAACGTGTTCGGTAACACGCTCGGCACGGGTTTGGGCGGCGGACTGGTCATCAATGACGAAATCTATACCGGAGAAGACTTCTCGGCCACCGAACTCGCCAAAATGCCGACCAGTGTCGGAAGCCTCGACAACAGCACCATTGAGCAACTAGTTTCGACCGGTGGTATTATGGCCCGTTACCATAGCCTTACCGGTCAGCAAGCCGACCCGAAAGAAATTGAAGCTCTGGCTAAGGGTGGCGACAAGAAAGCTCAAAACACTTACGACTGGTTTGGCAAATGGCTCGGTTTTGAACTGGCCTGGGTTCAGGGTCTGTTGGCGCCGGATATCATGGTAATCGGCGGCAAAATCGCCAAAGGCTGGGACTTGTTCGCGCCGGCAATGTTTGCCATGCTCCAGCTTCACACCTGGAAAAAGGATGTGCTTGTCGTGCCGGCCGCGCTCGGCGAAGCCGGTCCCATTATCGGCGGCGCCTCGCTCTTTTTGGGATAACACCCAATAAATTCGGAGGGGATTTGATTTTTGCTATGCAGTGGCGACTGATGTTTGCCACTGTTTTTTTAAATTTGTGATTAAGTTTATTTTCGTTTATAATAAAAGTAGACAAAAGTGGACAAAATATTTTTAAACAATTTATGACAAAATTTTTAAAACCTAAAGACTTAGCCGAATATTTAGGCGTGAGCAAAAAAACCATTTTTCGCTACCTTGCCTCCGGCCAAATTAAGGCCATAAAAATCGGCCAATGGAAAATTGAGCCGCATGATTTTAATAAATTTTTGAAAAAAAATTTAATCACCAAGAATCGCCAGGCCGTCAAACTAATGCGCCCCCAGGCAAAAACCGCTTTTAATCTGCCGCTTTATCTTTCCCCGGTCGCCGCCGGCTTCCCCTCCCCGGCCGAAGATTTTATTGAAGACCGGCTTGATCTAAATTTATATTTAATCAAAAATCAACCGGCCACCTTTTTAGTCAAAGTCCAAGGCCATTCCATGATTGGTGCCGGTATCAATGAAGGTGATATCTTGGTAGTTGATAAATCACTGCCCAGCCAAGACGGAAAAATCGTGATCGCGGTTTTGGACGGCGAATTAACAGTTAAACGCCTGAAAAAAATAAAAAATCAACTATACTTAATGCCGGAAAACCCCGACTACCAACCAATTGAAATTAAAAAAGAATCAGAGTTAATGATTTGGGGCGTGGTAGTTGGCGTAGTCAGAAAATTATAATAGACCGATGCTAATTTACGAATGCATACGAATAATACTAATTCAATAATATTCGCATCATTCGCATTTATTCGTATTCATTAGCATCGGTTAATAGTATCGCGAAATATGTTTGCTCTGATTGATTGCAACAATTTTTATGCTTCCTGTGAAAGACTGTTTAATCCCAAGCTGGAAAATTTCCCGGTTGTGGTTTTATCTAACAACGACGGTTGTGTTATTGCCAGATCTGAAGAAGCCAAAAAACTTGGTATTGCCATGGGCCAGCCTTATTTTGAAATCAAAAAACTAGCCGAGCAAAAACTGGTACATGTCGCCTCTTCCAATTTTTCCCTTTACGGTGATATTTCTCAAAGAGTGATGAATATCTTGCATTATTTTATTGACGAAATAGAAATTTATTCCATTGATGAGGCCTTTATTAATTTAGACCAAATTAAAAAATCGGATTTAACTGCTTTCGGTTTAGATATCAGAAAGACTATCAAACAGTGGACCGGCATTCCCGTTTCCATCGGTTTGGGATCAACCAAAACTTTGGCCAAAGCCGCCAGTAAAGTGGCCAAAAAACAACCTCAATTTGGCGGAGTAGTAAATTTTATTAACAACCCAGCCATTGATTCTTGGCTTGACCAGATTGCAGTTGACGATATTTGGGGCATTGGCCGGCAATATGGCAAACTTTTAAAAAGTTTAAATATCGCCACGGCCCTGGACTTTAAAAAGCTACCGCCCGATTGGATTAAAAAAAATCTAACCAGCGCCGGCCTGACAACCTGGCAAGAAATTAACGGCCAAGCTTTGGTTGATTTTGAAAAAGAAAAAAGTCAAGCCAAAAGCATTATCAGTTCACGATCTTTTAAGCAGCCTATTAGAGAACTTGGTGCGTTAGAAAAACTCGTTGCCAGCTACACGGCTCGCGCGGCGGAAAAACTCCGAGCTGACCGGCTCAAGGCCAAAGAAATTTCAGTTTATATCCGCACTAATCGTTTTAACCGAGAAAACTTTTATTTTAATTCGACTAAAATTAAACTGAACCCACCGACCGATTACTCCCCCGAATTAATCACCCAAGCGCAAATAGCTTTAAAAAAAATTTTTAAACCGGGTCTGCCTTATAAAAAAGCCGGCATTAGTCTGACGCAATTGGTGGATAAAAATTGTATTCAACCGAATTTATTTGAAAATAAAAACTTAGAAAATAAAAAAGAGCGCCTGATGCGCTGCTTGGATAAACTTAATCAAAAATTCGGATCTAAAACCATTGGCTCGGCGGCGGAAAGTTTTTGCGGCGTCAGCTTTTTGGAACAAAGTTTTAAATCTCCCAGCTACACCACCGACTGGCAAGAATTATTACTGGTTAAGTAATTTATTTTTGCGATCGCAAAGCGTTAACCGGGTCTAAACGGGACGCGGTTAAGGCGGGAAAAACGCCAAAAACAATGCCAATAAAAAACGAGACGCCAACCGCTAAAATAATTGAGAATGGTGAAACAACAAACTTCCAGCTCAAACCCTGAGAAGTGGCGACAACGGAAATCAGAAAAGACAGCAACACGCCAAATACCAACCCCAGAATCGCGCCCAAAAGTGTAATGACAATAGCTTCCCAAAGAAACTGCCACAAAATATTTCTGCCGGTAGCGCCGAAAGATTTGCGCAAACCAATTTCATAAGTTCTTTCCGTGACGGAAACATACATGATATTCATAATCCCTACGCCGCCAACCACCAAAGAAATACCGGCGATAGCCGCTAAAAGCAAATTGATCGCGCCAAAAATCGTATTATACATATCCATGGCTTCAGCCATGCTCATAACCGCGAAATCATCTTTATTGGGATCGGTAATGTCGTGGCGTTCACGCAAAAGTGCCACCAATTCCGCGCTAGTTTCATCCGCTAAATTTTTATCAATAGCCTCATTCATGATGTTGACTACATAGTCCACACCCATAATCTTTTTTTGTAATGTCCGAATCGGCACGTAAACCATATTATCCAAATCAAAAAAAGCAATCGAACCGCGCTTGTTCATAATACCGATAACCATAAATTTTTCCCGACCGATTTTTACCATCTTACCGATCGGATCCTGACTGCCAAAAAATTTATCCTTTACGGTCAAACCGATAATGGCCAACTGCGCCAAACTCTTATCCTCTTCCTCAGTAAAAAACCTACCGGCGGCCAAACCAGTTTTATCCAAATCATTATACGAAGAGGTCGTGCCCCAAAGCATGACTTGTTTATTTTCATCTTGATACGACATAACCTGCATACCAATCAAATTGGAATAATTATTCCTAATATTTGGCACTTTTTTCATCGCCTCGGCATCATCTAAAGTCAAAGTGGTAATGGTAACGCCCTGGGCCATACTACCGGCATTCTCGGTCGAAACTTGACTGGTGTTGGGAACCTTGACCTCGACTTGGATCATGTCCGTGCCGAATTTTTCAATCTCACCGGTTACATACGACTGCAACCCGCCGCCGGCTGACATGACGGTGATTACGGCCATAATCCCAATGACAATACCTAAAATTGTCAGAAAAGTTCTGACTTTATTTCGCTTCAAAGAAGCCAAAGCAATTTTTAACGGCTGAAGTCTCATTTTGTAAGTTTATTCATAACGCAAGGCGGTAATTGGATCAAGATTGGCCGCCTTATAGGCCGGATAAATCCCAAAAACCAAACCAATACTAACGGCAATACCGCAGGCTAAAACAATTGAAGAAATCGATACCACAAAATCCCATTGATAACCAAGATAGCGCGCCACCAGGGCTACCAAAGCCGAAAATAAAAAGCCCACGGCAATACCGATTATGCCCCCACCCAAAGATAAAACTATAGTTTCAACTAAAAACTGACTTAAAATATTTCCCCGGCGCGCTCCCACCGCTTTTCTCAAACCGATTTCTCTGATGCGCTCATTAACTGATACCAGCATAATATTCATAATCCCAATTCCACCAACCAATAAAGCAATGGCGGCGATAGCCGCAAGAAAAAATTTTAAAGCATTGGTTACGCCGGTAAAGACATCCAAAGCTTGCTGCATGCTGCGCACAGAAAAATCATCAGCCACCGTACCGGTCAAATCATGCTGCTCCCGCAGTGTGGCTTTAATATCTTGAATGGTTTCGGTAATATTATCCGATGAATCAACCTTGACGCGAATATAGCCCAAATGATTCACTCCTAAGATTATTTTCTGAGCGGTTAAAAGCGGAATAAAAATTTGATTGTCTTGGTTCTGAAAAGCGACCGAGCCGCGCTCCTTCATAACGCCAATTACGCGAAAAGTTTCGCGCTTAATTTTTACCGTTTGACCGATAGGATCGGTGCCTTGAAATAAATCTTTAACTACTTGACTACCCAAAACCACAACCCGAGAAATTGATTTTTCTTCTTCGACGGAGAAAAATAATCCCTGTTCCACGATGGCATCCTCAACGCTAGTATAACCGGCCGTCGTGCCGGTAAAATTAGTATCAATGCTGCGATTGCCCCAGGCAATCGTGCCGGTCCCCTTAACATAAGACGCGACCGCCAGCGCGTGAGGAACTTTTTCTTTTTTGGCAATCGCCACGGCATCGTCATATTTCAAAGTCGTAACGGTTACACCCATAACTGATGCCGGCGGGCCTTCTTCATCGGATGCGCCCGGCAAAACCCCGATCAAATTCGAACCCATGCCTTTGATTTGATTTAAAATCAAACTTTGAGCACCGGCACCGACGGCCATAATAATAATCACCGAAGAAATGCCAATAATCATGCCCAGCATGGTTAAAAATGTTCTCATCTTTCGGGCAATCAAGCGCGAGATTGAAGATTTAACCGTTTCAAATATCATAAAAATTATTTTCTTAATTCGCCGTCTTTAGCCGTGCGCCGATGAACAACAACTTCATCCGCCAAAATCAAACCGTCGCGAATTTTAATAATTCTGCGCGCGTGGTCGGCCGTGTCCTGCTCGTGAGTAACTAAAATAATAGAATGGCCGCTTTCGTTCAAATCTTCCAAAATCGCCATGACCTGCGTGCCTGATTTTGAGTCTAAATTTCCGGTTGGCTCATCGGCAAAAATTACCTTAGGATCATTAACCAAAGCCCGAGCAATCGCCACGCGCTGTTGTTCGCCGCCGGACAATTGATTGGATAAATGATTGATCCGATGATACAGGCCGACCGCCTTAACCGCGTCTTTGGCTTTTTCGTCCATGGCTTTAACGGAAATACCGGAGTAAATTAGGGGCAATTTCACATTTTCCAGAACCGTAGTACGCGGTAAAAGGTTGTAACTTTGAAAAACAAAACCGACTTTTTTATTGCGCAAACCGGCCAATTCGTCATCACCGAATTCCGCCACGTTGCGGCCTTCAAATTCATAAACTCCCGAAATTGGCCGATCCAAAAACCCCAAAATATGCATTAAAGTCGATTTGCCGGAACCGGACGGACCCATAATGGCCACGAATTCGCCGGCGGCAATTTCAAAACTGACACCGCGTAAAACACTGGTGGTTACTTCATCGTTAATATATTCTTTTTTGATATCCGCTAATTTGATTAATGTCTGTTTCATAAAATTGGCTAAATTTTAAAATATTATTCTAACTTCTAAAACTGCTAACATTTTAGCACAAATATCCCTGTCTTGCCCAATAAGAAAAGGGGTTAATTTGGCAGTCTCTGACTTTTTGTCATTGACTTCAAATTAACCCCTTGGTTTTTTTCTGCCCTCCTTTCACAAGTTGGCGAACCCAGCTCACGAAGCTCCATTCGTCAGCCCCTGCCGACGTTTGCGCGTTGCTTTTTGCTGCGTTTGGCCACGACCGCCTGGCCCGGCTTGACTTCTTCCAAGGCTTGCTTGGCTATCGTCGTGTCGGGTTGTTCGATGGCCACTTCGTCGTGGTGAACGGCTTCCACTTCCTGCACCTCCGTGCCCTGGGGCAGTTCCTGCGCGGGAACGTGAATGGCTTCGGGTACGGCATTGGCCGATTTCAGCGCAGCGTGTAGGGCTTCGCCTAGCTGGCCAAAGCCGCTGCCGCTGATCGCGGGCGCAGGCGCCTGAACGACCGGCTTCGGTTTGGCCGCCTTGGTCGCGGCGAACCGCTGAAGCCCCTCCCAATCCGTCTTGGTCAGGAAGGTGTAGTTGACTGCGAATAAATCGCGACCAACCTTGACCGCGATGAACTGGCAGATCGTGCGCGGCTCACTGACCAGCATGTACTCCGCGTTGGCGGAAATATGCTGCCCCCGATGAAACCCCGTTGGCACCAGAATCGAGAAGCACCGGGCCTCCCGATCCATCGAGACAAACACGCACCCCGTGCGTTCCGTCTCGATCAGACAGTAATTTCCCTCCCCGGTCGGAAAGTTGACCATGGAACCCTGAAGGGCGAGGCTGATGTTCCCGTCAACGCGACATTGCGTCAGACCGACCACCAGAATTCCATTCTTCTGGCGATAGATTTGCACAGCCGCCGCCGCATTGATTGAATCCGTCAATGCCATCTGGTAACCGGCCTGGCTGGCCTCATGGATTTTGTTCAACTCGTCGGCCTTGGCCTCGGCCGTGGCCAACATTTCCTCGATTCCGACGACACCATTATCGACGGCCATTTTCAGGCCGTCGACAGCTTTGCGCGCGACCGACAATTCGGCCGGCACATTATCCATGGCCGACTGCCAGGCCTTGTAGACACTGAGGCTGGTGGGCCTCGTGTCAAATACGGCCAACCCACTGTCTTGGTGGGTCAGGCCACACAAGGCCTGCGCGTCGCCGAACTTGACAAGCTGCAAGTTGGCCGGGTCTGACGGGACCAAGAGCACTCGCATGCCCAGCCAGCCTTCGCCAACTGAGACCAAGCCTGCGCCGAAGTCAACTTCGACTTCCGGCCCGCACGATGGATTTGCACTCATGTCGTTTCCTCCAGATAGGTAGGTTCACGTAAAAGAAGCAACCGTTGAAAAAACCAACAGGGTTTATCAACGTTATTTCGGCAACAGGCCGAAATTCGAACCTTGGAACAGCCAAAGTTCGAGTCAAAATTGACTTTCTACCATATCATATTATCATAAAAAAGTCAACCTTGACCAAAAAATTATAGTAATTGACACTAATTTAAAAGAATTATATGATGGCAAAGGCAATGTTTCTATTGCTATCTCTGCACCTTACCTCAAAACTATTTTACCCAACCAACATTAATCTGGAGGATGATTAAATGCCAGAAACCAATGCCATTGCTGTCATGCCGGGCAGAATTGATACAACCGGCCTCTGTTCTGCTTGTAAAAAGGATGTCTCGTTTCTTTTTCCTTTTATCGAAAATGGAGAAATTCCCCGGCCTAATTATTGCCCAAAATGCAAAACACCGTTTCGGGAAGGAGAAATTGACAGGATAATTTTGAAGTGCGGAAACTGCGATACAAAAATCGTAGCGCCTGATGAAATTATTTACTGTACCGGTTGCGGAAAAAAAATTATTTATCCCCCAAAGGATGATGGGCAACCCAATGACTAAAAACGCGGTTGTCCCTTTTTATTAAACAAAAACCCCGGCTATTAACCGGGGTAAGCAGATAGATCTACTTATCTGTTCTTAAAAAAATTTGATAAATTATTTATGTCTTGTTGAGACGGCGGTTTGGTTTTTCTTTCTTTGGCTGCTATTCTGTCTGCTTCGGCCTTGTTCTCTTTATCTTTTCTTAATTGCGCCTCTCTTTCATCTTTGAGCCTTTTTTCCTCAATTAATTCTTGTTGTTCTTCAAGCCATGGTTTTAACTTTTTAAATAAATAAGGCGACAGTTCTTCCAAAATTTCCGGAGCAACTTCCGCTAAATATTCAGGATTACTAAATTGTCCGGCAGCCAAAAGATTTCTCACCCCATGCCCTTTATCTTGATTACCGTTTAGCAAGTCTCGATTTGTTTTTAAATCAAAACCAATTATTTTATTGGTCACCAAAAGTAGAGCCCGCTTGGTCCCATCAGGGTTATATAAAGTCGATGTTTTAGAGCGTGCATTTGATTGTTCCTGACTGTCGTCAATAACCACACCAGTTTTGGCCAATTCAATAAGTCCAGCAGAACCATTAAGTTCTTGCCGACTTGGGAATAAATAATGCTTAACTAATAGCGGCAATTGCCCAGCAATAAAACTTTTTTTAATGCCCTCAGTCTTATTGCTTAAATTGGATGATAAACTATAAAGCGCGTCCTTAATACTTCTTTCGAGCCTAAAATCCTGATCCAAGTCGGTTTCCGATTCTGATTTCGATAATGCCTGTAGTTTAGTTAAAACGTTAAGCCATCTGTCTAAAAGCGGTTCCTGACCAATAACGGTTTCATTGGGATAGCGCTCTAGCAGTTCGTCTTCAATAGACAAAAGCGCCTGATTGCTTTTCGGTTCGTCTATCAGTTGACTCATGGCCAAAACTTCATCAACACATTCATTTTCTTTAGCTTCAACCAGTCTCCTGGCTTGGCCTAAGCTTTGACAACCAAAATGTTCCATCGCTTCAAGGCATTTACCGGCCATTTCGGTTACTTGACCATTTTCATCTAAACAATCAAATACCATCAGTTCTTTAACAACAGTTTTTTCAAGCTTCTCGGCCGATTTGGGATACCACTTTTTAACATTTTCTCGCAACTTTTCTACCCATAGTGCAACTGGTTGACTATTCTTTTCTTTAAGTGCTTCTAAAACAAAACCGTCAAAATCAGCTAAATAATTTTCGTCTGGTATTTCTTTGCCATAAGTCACGGGACGTTGATGATCGTCAGTGGCATATTTATCATACAGAGGAATATAGCTATTGCTAGCCTCACGCCGACGGGCAATCTCTTCTCGGCTCGCCATCCGTGTTGCCATTACTAATAAACCAGAACTCAAATCGATGCCAGAAACGGTCTGTAAACCGCTATCTAGGAGTACAACATCTGGCTTTGGTCTCTGACGTCCACCCTGATTGGAATTGTTATTTATTATCTCATTTCGTTGTCCAAAAAATTTTTCTGCTGATGATGAAGTAACAGCAACTCGTCTTTTGAAATATGGCGCGTTAAATTGTCTTGATTGACGAGCCGGCACATATTCTTTGACTACATCAATCTGACGATTAGGCTGGCTACGGCCAATCACTTTGGCTACTTTATCAACAACCCCGCTTGAAGGCGCCATAATCACCATATCTTTTTCAACTAAAGCCCTAACGTCATCGTCTATTTTATTCTGTTGGGCTAATTCATCAAACCAAGCAATCACTTCACGCGCCCGATCTTCTAAATTCAATTGGCCTAAATTTCTAACGCCTAATTTACCTTTAACATATTCAGCAAACTCAGACGGCTGATCGGGTGGAAACTTCACGCTAAAACCATCAATTATATCATCTTTAAATTTATCTAAACCAATCAATGATTCTCTTTCTTCCGGCGATTGGGGCATTTGATTAATGAATTCCCTGTCCATGTTTTTTATCTCTAATTCATTGATTAACCGGCATAAAAGATTCCGAACTGATAATATCAGCTTCCGGATAAATCTCCACGCTTGATACCGCCGGTAAAGATTCATACCAGCGCATCTCGACTTCGCGCGTTTCTTTAGATAACAAGTTATCCAAAGAAATGTAATTGGCGCCAACCGGCGAAGTACCATTGAGTAATATCATATAAACTCCCACATGCCAATAACCATAGGCGCTGTCATTCAAAATTTTAAAATTCAAAATGCTAACCGGCAAATCGCCTTTCACGCCCGACTCCCCGGCAGCTTTGAAATTAATGTCACTGACTTTAAATTTTAACCGCTGACTGCCATAAACAGAAAAATTATTAAACCGGCTCCAATCTACTTTAACGATTCTGACAGAGGCCCCGGCCGCATCCGCAATCTCTTGACCAAAGATGCCCAAATATTTTTCCTCACCGGCGTAAACATACCCGGTTTTTTCCGCCAAAATCTGATCATTTACTAAAAGCTGATAAGTAACATTGAGGGCCACAAAATTATTATTGGGATTTTTTACTTTAAAGATAAAATCATATTTTCCCTCCCCGTCTTTTAAAGCATTCGAACTGAGAATTTGCAAATCTTGGGGTTTCTGTGTTTGGCGGAAATAGCTATAATCAATCAAATTATTTGGCAAATTGGCCAGATCAGCTTGCTGAGCCTGGTCGTTAATTAAAATAACTACCAACCGATAAATCGAATAACTATATAAAATAACGCAAAAAGCTATCAACACACCAACTAAAACCTTTTTTAACTGGAGCTTATGATTTATATACCAGTAGCTGACTTTTAGTTGCCAGTGACTAATTTGTCCGGGTGGTTGAGTGTTTGGAGTAGCCATAATAATAAAAATTAATACTTTTATTATAACATATTCTTAAAAATCCCACACTTAAATTAAAATTGTTATTTTATGACTCTTGGATTCTTTTTGTTCAATTTTGCCCTTGAACCTTTTATGATTTTCTGCTAAAATATAAGCAGTGAAATCTTTCTAAATCTAAGCAATATTTCGCCAATATTTATAGGCTAAACCTATATTTTTATTGGTTTAAAATTTATGGCAAAAAAATCACAAAATAACAGTGAATATTCCGCGAAACAAATTACCGTTTTGGAAGGCTTGGAACCGGTTCGTAAACGGCCAGGCATGTATATCGGCAATACCGCTTCCGAGGGTTTGCATCATTTAATTTGGGAAGTTGTGGATAATTCCATTGATGAGGCCATGGCTGGTCGCTGCGACCAAATCGACGTGGAAGTTCTGCCCGATGAGATGGTTTCAGTCGCCGATGACGGTGCCGGCATCCCAGTTGATATCCACAAACAATATAAAAAATCCGCCTTGGAGTTAGTTCTAACCAAACTGCATGCTGGCGGTAAATTCGGCGAAGGCGGCTACAAGGTCTCCGGCGGTTTGCATGGCGTTGGCGTTTCCGTCGTTAATGCCCTATCCACTTATTTAAAAGCTGAGGTCAGACGCGAAGGCAAACTTTGGATGCAAGAATACAAAATTGGCCATCCCTTAAAACAGGTTAAAGCCGTTGGTAAGGCTAGTGGCACTGGCACTAAAATTACTTTTAAACCCGATGACACAATTTTTACGGTAACCAAATTTAATTACGAGACCATCGTCGATCATTTGCGCCATCAAGCCTATTTAACCAAAGGCATCACTATTACCGTCGCGGACAAACGCGTGCCGAAAAAAATTTCGCGGTTTGGCTTTCACTTTGAAGGTGGTATTGCTTCTTACATAAAATTTTTAAATCAGCACACCGAACCCAAACACGAAAATATTTTCTATATTGATAAAGAGCAAGACGATACGCGCGTGGAAATCGCTTTACAATACACCAACGAATACAATGAAAACACCTTGGCTTTTGCCAATAACATTATTAATCCTGAGGGCGGCACACACCTAATCGGCTTTAGAACCGCTTTAACTCGCGCCATTAACAGCTACGCGCGCAAACAAGGCTTTTTAAAAGAAAAAGATGATAATCTTTCCGGCGAAGATTCCCGTGAAGGTTTGACGGCCGTGGTTTCTATTAAAATTAAGGAGCCACAATTCGAAGGTCAGACTAAGGCCAAGCTCGGCAACGCCGAAGTTAAGCCGATCGTGGATAATGTCATGTATGAAACTTTTGCCACCTGGCTGGAAGAGCACCCCAAAGATGGCGAAGCGATTGTAGGTAAATGTATTTTGGCTCAACGCGCTCGCATCGCGGCGCGCACCGCCCGAGAAACAGTTTTAAGAAAAGGCGCCTTAGAGGGTATGACTTTGCCCGGCAAGTTATCCGACTGTTCCTCCCGCGATGCTTCGCGCTCGGAATTGTATATTGTCGAGGGCGATTCGGCCGGCGGTTCCGCCAAACAAGGCCGCAATCGCGAATTTCAAGCCATTCTCCCCTTGCGCGGTAAAATTTTAAACGTCGAGAAATCACGTATTGATAAAATGCTGGCCAATAACGAAATCAAATCTTTGGTTATTGCCTTAGGTACTAACATCGGCGAAATGTTTGAGATTGATAAATTACGTTATGACCGCATTATTTTAATGACTGATGCGGACGTCGATGGCGCCCATATCCGCACCCTGCTTTTAACCTTATTTTATCGCTACTTCCCTGAAGTAATCCGCCACGGTCATTTATACATTGCTCAACCGCCGCTCTACTCGGTTAAAAAAGGCAAAGAAACCACTTGGCTTTTTTCCGATGAGGATTTAGAAAATTTTAAGAAAAAAAATAAAATCGGCGACGAGGCCTTGCAAGTTATTGCCGAAGAGGGCGAAGAAGCGGTTGAGGAAGTCATGGAAACTGACGAGGCCAAAGTGGAAAAAGATAAAGCCGACAAATCAAGCAAATTTAATATTCAACGATACAAAGGTTTAGGCGAAATGAATCCGGAACAACTCTGGGAAACGACTATGAATCCGGAAAGCCGCGTCATGAGATTGGTTACTATTGAAGATGGAGCCAAAGCCGATGAAGTCTTTGATATTTTGATGGGCTCGGAAGTCATGCCGCGCAAACAGTTTATTCACTCACATGCCAAAAACGTCAAAAATCTAGATATCTAAATTTTCATTAAGTTCTTTAAAGCTCCGGCAGTGCCGGAGCTTTATATTTCACAAATTATGAACCAATAATAAATTATTTACATAAAAAAAATAAGGCCGACGATAAATCGCGACCCTAAAGCATTGGTTTTTAACTTAAAATGGTAGGCGGTCTGCCGCGAGTTCCTGTCGGAACTCTTCAACCTCGGCCGGCGTGATTTCGCCCAACGCCTCGGCGGGCAAATCCAGCCCAGCCGGTTTAATCGCCGTGACCGTAATCCGATTCATATTATCGCATTCAGGACACACGATAAATATTACCATCACCTCGTCATTGACCAGCCGTTCACATTCGTTGTCGGTAACAGTAAGACCAAACTGAATGGCCTGACCACATTGACGACAGCGAAACACCAAAACAATTTTTTTCACAATAGACCTCCATGGCTAAAACCCAAAATAGCAGACAACAAAAAATCTAATTTGCGTATCGGCATCGCGAACCGATTTGCTGTTCAAAAACAAAGGATAATTACTAAAAGAACCAAACCGGTTTGAAACAACGCCGCTAATTATTTCTACTAAAAATCATCAGATAATACGACAATCTAACATAAATAATCAAAAAAATCAAGGCTAACGCAATGGATCAAGGTAGCAAACTGCCGTATCATATATAGCCCCTTGACTTTATTAGATTAATTGTGGTAGAATAATTAAGTAAATTAAATAAAGCCCAGCGACGGGCTTTTTAAAAAACTTTAAAAAATCAATTGGTAATCATAAGCGAATAATAAACAAAAATTATGACTATTTTTGAACGCCTCACTAATTACATCAAAACCTCCCACCAAGAACTGAAAAAAGTCGTTTGGCCAACCAAAAAGGAAGTAATCCAACACACCCTCATGGTCATCGGCATCAGCTTGGGCGTGGCCGCTTTTTTGGGCATTATTGACTATATTTTAGTCTATATCATGGGAATTATTATTAAATAACAAACGCGTATGCCAAAACAAACATTACAACAAGGCCGACGCTGGTACGTTATTCACACTTACTCCGGCTACGAAGAAAACGTTAAAAGAAATCTGGAACAGAGAATCGAATCCATGGACATGGAAGATAAAATTTATAATGTTTTAATTCCGACGGAAAAGAAAATTAAGATTAAAAACGGCAAGCGAAAAGTTACGACCGAAAAAATATTTCCGGGTTATGTTTTAGTGGAGATGGTGGTAGATGATAATTCCTGGTACGTAGTAAGAAACACTCCGAACGTAACCGGTTTTATCGGTTCCGGCACCACTCCGACGCCAATTTCCGATCAAGAAATTAAAAGTTTGCAAAAACGCATGGGCGTGGAAGAGCCAACCTTTAAAATTGACGTTTCCGTCGGCGAGCCGGTTAAAATTGTGGACGGGCCGTTTAAGGGTTACGAAGGCAAGGTTAATAAAATTGATGAAGATCGCGGTAAAATCAAAGTTTTGGTTAATATGTTCGGCCGCGAAACGCCGATTGAACTTGATTTCTTGCAAGTAAAAAAAGTTTAGATTTAAAATGAGGATGAAAGTCGTTGACTTTCGCTTCTATCCTCAATTTAATAAATAATAAATTATCAATTAATAAAATTATGGCTAAAAAAATAAAGACAGTCATCAAATTACAGATTGTCGGCGGCCAAGCTAACCCCGCGCCGCCAGTCGGTCCGGCTTTAGGTCAGCATGGTTTAAATATCGCGGAATTCTGCCAAAAATTTAATGCCGCCACCAAAGATAAAATGGGCGAAGTTACCCCGGTAGAAATTACCGTCTACGAAGATCGCACCTATACCTTTATTACCAAAACTCCGCCGGCCGCGGAATTATTAAAAAAAGCCGCGGGTATTGCCAAAGGTTCCGGCGAATCTTTAAAGAAAAAAGTAGGCAAAGTAACCAAAAAGCAACTACAAGAAATTGCCGAAAAAAAGATGCCTGATTTGAATGCCAAAGACATCGCAGGCGCCATGAAATCAATCGAGGGCACGGCCAAGCAAATGGGCTTGGAAGTTGTTGATTAAAAAATAAAATAAAAAGTATGGGAAAACAATCCACAAGCGCTGTCGCCAAAGAGCTTAAACAAGTTCATGGCCCCAAAGCCTTATTCTGGTTTTTGACATTATTCTTTACTCTGGGCATTTCCGCTTTTTCCATCGGCGGACTCTGGTTTCAGGTGATTAATAAATTCTTTACCAAAGAAATCCAATACGGCCAGGTTGTTTCGGCTTTTAGTCAAAACGTTTTAAAATGGCAAATCGCCGCCTTGATTATCGCCGTGCCGGTTTATTTTATCCTCGCGATATTAATTCGTCGAGCTTTAAAAAACGGCCAGCTGCAAGCCAACAACAAAGTCAGGCTGTGGATTACATACATTATTTTATTTATCGTGGTAGCCGTAGCGGTCGGTGATCTAATCACGGCGACTTTCTACTTACTTAATGGTGATTTCACCACTAGATTCTTTTTAAAGAGTCTGGCGATACTGCTGATTGTCTCTTGGATTTTTGTCTATTATTGGCTGGAAATCCGATCGGAAAAATCATTAACTACTTCCTGGCTGCCCAAGATTATGGGTATAACTACGGTGGCAGTTATCGTGGTTTCATTCGTCGGTTCATTCTTTATCGTAGAATCACCGGCCATGGCCAGAAAAAGAGCCTATGACGCTACCAGATTAAACGATTTATCCACTATAAAATACAGTGTCGATAATTATTATCAAGAATATAAAAAGTTACCGGATACTTTGGACGCGTTAAAAACTAATAATGCTTATTTAAAAATTGTTGATCCCAAGTCCAATCAACCCTACGAATACCAAGTTATTGATCAGATCACTTACGAACTTTGCGCCAATTTTGATTTGTCCAATAAAAATATCACGCCCGACGCGACGAATTATTATTTAGGCGATGGTCAATTCTTATACGATGCCGGCCGCAATTGCTTTACCAGAAAAGCCAATGATTATTTCAAAGGCAATCAACCGGCTGAAGTAGTACCGGCCGCAGTCAAACCAGTTAACTAACTATTATTGCGGGAGAGCCCAAAGCTCCAATACCGCGAAAGGAAAAATTATGAGTCGTTCTAAACGTTACCAGGAAATGGTAAAAAAGGTAGACAAAACCAAAACTTATCCTATAGCTGAGGCGATTAAACTTGCGAAAGAAACTGCCAACACCAAATTTGACAGTTCCGTGGAAATTCATGTTCGTATCGGCATTGATCCTTCAAAAAGCGATCAACAGGTTCGTGGCGCCATTACCCTACCTCACGGCACCGGCAAAACCAAAAAAATCTGTGCCATAGTCGGAGCCGATAAAGAAAAGGAAGCCAAAGAAGCCGGCGCCGATGTTGTCGGCGGTGAAGAACTAATCAACCAGATCAAAACCACCGGTAAAGTCGATTTCGAAATTGCTATTACCACGCCGGACATGATGCCCAAATTGGCCATGATTGCCAAAATTTTAGGCCCAAAGGGTTTAATGCCTTCCCCGAAAAACGAAACCATTACTACTAATTTGAAAAAAACCATCGATGAACTGAAAAGAGGTAAAGTCAATTTTAAAAACGATGACACTGCCAACGTTCATCAAATTATCGGCAAAATTTCATTTTCCGAAGATAAATTACTTGATAACTTCAATGCTTTTATTGAAGCCTTGAAAAAAGCCAAACCCTCCAGTGCCAAAGGCAGTTATTTGCAAAATATCAGTCTTTCGACCACCATGGGGCCTGGCATAAAAATCCAGTTATAACTTAGCTTAAACCAAAACAAAATCCCCGGCTTCAAGGCTGGGGATTTTGTTTTAATAATTATTGTAAATAAAAAGGACGGCTTCCCCCATTAACCGTCCCAAAAAATAATTTCACATCTTCGGCCTACTTATTGTCAAGCAAGCTGGCCCAACGCTGGACAAAATGCGTATAGTGTCGGTGGCAGTCGGCCCAAGCAGCAATCCTCTTTTGAATTTCTGCTACGTGAGATTCTTCACGGCGTCGCAGGTGAGTTGCCAACAAAACCAATTGCGCGAAGCCGTACCACTCGACGTTTTCCTCAATCTGCTCGTTTGCGGCGCAGGCGATGGCACCCTCGCGGCCGGAAGTATACCACTGTATGGCTTCGACCACAGACCAGATGGGACGAAAAGCCGGATTGCCATGCTGGAAAAAGTTCTGTAAGTATGCTTTCCGCTCATCCATAGTATTGGTATCGCATAAGTTCAACGACAAGGACGAGAGGAGCAAAAATTCGCAGAAAGACTGATAACCGTAAACACTGGCCCGCCACTGCGCGTCCTGTGGCTCCTCCCCCAAGTGAGGCAACAAGTCCTTTGCGGCCGCCAAAACCCCCTCAATAGCTTCTTGAGACTGGCCGGGTCGGGCGTAATTATACATTTCTTCCAGCCGCTGGTTAAACGCGGCCAAGCATTGATCACGGGAGTTATCGGCCAATACCGCCGCCTCTAAATGGTAAAGGGCCGCGCCGGCGAATTTCCCCGTGGCATGACAAACAGCCGCACTATGGTACAAAAGCATAGACAGGAGCTTTCTGGCATCCGGATGGCCAATACCAAGGCTGGCAATCGATGCCCTGATCGCGTCCAATCTGTCGAACAAATCATCGTCAGTGAAATCAACCCGCCGCAAACCGTTGATAACTTCCAGTGACAGCAAAATTTGTTGCGCCGGATCTTGAACAAAACACATGGCGGTTTTGCAAACTTCCGCCCAAAAAGCAGGTTCGTTGTCGGTATACAGAAGCCGCTGGCGAATATCCCAGCAGTTCGGATCCAAACTGGAACGCATGGCAACCATCAACTGCCTGGCAGTGTCATCAGCCCGTTCACGCTCGTTTGTCGTCATGGCCATTCTCCTTAAGCCGCTATTCTTGCGACTCTGTTGTCAATGATACATTTCGCTCCGAATCGTCTTGACTCGGTCGATTTATAAGATTAATGAAAATTAATCAATTTGTCAAGTGCTTAGCTTGCCAAAAAGGTCAATAATTTGTTAAAATATAGTCAATTATTAGACTAACTTGAGAAAAAATATGGCCGAAGAAAGAAAACACTATCGCCCGTCTTGGGATGATTATTTTATGGCAATCGCCAAGATTGTCGCCTCGCGAGGGACTTGCGACCGGTTATATACCGGCTCGGTTTTAGTCAAAAACAATCGAATTATTTCAACCGGTTACAATGGTTCACCGGCCGGCTTGGCTCACTGTAGTGATGTTGGTCACTTAATGGAAGAAGGCCATTGCGTTCGCACTATTCACGGTGAGCACAATGCTTTGCTGCAAGTGGCGGTTCAGGGCGGTACCAGCACGGTCGGTTCAACTTTATATAGTAAATATAGCCCCTGCATTCATTGCACAAAATATATCATTAGTTGCGGCGTCAAACGCGTTGTCGTGGGCAAAGTTTATCGCAATGAAAAAGCCATGGATATGCTCAAAGAAGCGGGCGTGGAAGTAACCGTTTATCAAGAAAATTTCGACTGGACCGATGAATTATTAAAAATATTTTCTGAAGATATCCCGGCCAGACAAAACGAAGGGACGATAAAATTGGAGGGCGAAATTAATGAATAAAATTATTTTAGGCTTGGTTGGACCCATCGCTTCCGGCAAGGGTACGGCCTGCCAATATCTTAAAGAAAAATACGGCGCCGAAACTTTTCGCTTCTCGACCATGCTGCGCGACATATTAAATCGCGTCTACATTGAAAATAGCCGGGAAAATCTGCAAAAAGTTTCTTCAGTTTTGCGCCAGACTTTTGGCGATGACTTAATGGCTAAAACTATTGCCAATGACGTCAAAAACGCGCCCGGCCAAGTAGTGGCCGTCGATGGCGTCAGACGCGAACCGGATATCAAATATCTTCAAGAAATTCCGGGTTTTTATTTAGTGGCCATTAACGCGGAGCAAAAAGTCCGTCACCAAAGAATTACCCGGCGCGGGGAAAATACCGACGACAACCAAAAAACTTTTGAACAATTCCAACAAGACGAGCAGCAAGAAGCCGAACAACAGATTAAAGAAGTGGCCAAATTGGCAAAATTTCATTTGGATAATAACGGCTCATTGTCAGATTTGCAGCGTCAAATTGATGAAATTATTAAACAAGTATCTTAGCTATGAAATTAAAATTTAAAAAATTAAAACCCGACGCCGTTACCCCCAGCTATGCTCACGAAGGTGATGCCGGACTTGATTTATATGCCTTGGAAGACAATGAGTTAAAACCGGATGAAATAAAACGTATTGATTTTGGTTTTGCCTTGGAATTTCCCCAAGGCCATGTCGCGATTATGAAAGACCGAAGCAGTATGGGTAAAAATGGTATTCACAACGTAGGCGGGGTTTTTGACTGGGGCTATCGGGGCGAATATAATTGCACTCTGATAAATTTAAGCGGTAAAAATTACACCATTAAAAAAGGCGATAAAGTTACTCAAATGTTAATTTTTCCCATCGCTTACGCGGAAATTGAAGAAACCAACGATTTAGGCGATACCTCAAGAAGCACTGGCAATTTTGGCTCGACCGGAAAATAGAATCTTTAAAAAAATTTTAAAATAAAACAAAATTATGGGGGAAAACCGACTCATCTATGTTATCGCGATAATCATTATTGCCATAATTATTGTGGCCTCGGCCTTGGGTTTATTTTTTTATTGGTACCGACCCAGCCAGGAAGTTACCCCCTTACCCCCAACCAACACCGAAAGCCCGACCACGGCTCAGCCAGGATTTTTACCTACCACAGCTGAAACCACCAGCACCAATCCCGCCAGTTTAGCCGCGGAAAATTTAGAAAAAGAAAAAAGATTTATTTCTTCGTACTGGCAGGCTCCGACCAGCACTTATCAGGCCAAAACTACGTCCTATACTCTCCCTTTGAATAAGATCAAAGAACAGGTGGCTAATTATCGCGATCTGTCGCGAAAAATTAATATTGAATCGGCTTTGCCGCTTTTGAGCAAAAACGGCTTCGCGGTTATAGCCAATCCATTTAAACCGACAACTTCCGATTGGGAGACGGCTTATGATAATATTCACAAAAGCAAATTACCCATTATTATTACGGCTGATTCTTTAGCGGGAATTTATCAAACTACCCTAAACGTAGTTTACCGAGAAACCGAACAAAATATTTTCTATTCTTCGCTTTGGAATTTAGTCAAAGAAATGCATGATAAGGTTCAGCGGCGCTATTACGCCCGCTATCGACAAATGGGCATTGAGTCAGACACTTTGACCGAAGCCAACCGGCTGGAACTAGCCTATTTATCAGTGGCTCTGAAATTATTGCAACCTGAACCCAATCAGGTCAAGGAAGCACTGGCCGGTGATGACCAATTTTTCTCGCCCCTGGAAGCCGAAACTTACGCCGTAAAAATTTCTACGGACTTAACCGAAGAAGTCAGTGCGGAGGTGAAGCTGATTGACGAGAAATCAAAATCCGCGCGCTCACCGATTTTTTCCTATCAAAAAAGCTACGAAGCTTATGTCATTCCCGCCTATTACCAAGGCTCGGAAAAACTTAAAAATTATTATTTAGCTGCCACTTGGTTAAATGATATTTTATTTCCACTTTGGAGTAAAAGCGACAGTTGCCCCAATTGCTTATTAGATCAACAGGATCATGAAATAAATTTTGCCGCCGCTTTATTATTAAGTAATGACTTGGCCAGCGATCAAAATTTAAAAAATCGCTGGGCAAATATTTATAAAACCGTGGGATTTTTCCGCGGCATTGAAACCAACTCAACTTATTTATACTACGATCAAGCCCTGCAAGATCTTTATGGAAAAAATTATGATTTGGATAAAATATTTTCTGTTAATGCCGACGACAACAAAAAAACTATCGCGGCCATTCAAAATAAAATAAATTCCTATCAGTTCCCCTCTGCTTTAAGCGGCAATCCTCTGACTAAAGAAAATAAAGGTTTGCGCTTGCTGCGCAGCCGTTATTTACCCGAGGAGCAGCTTTTTGAAAAACTCAGCCAGGAAAATGCCGGTAAATATTTGGCCGCTAATCCCAGCTTAAAAATTTTGCCATTCACCACCTGCCAAAATCAGAATTTGGGACGATGTTTTCCCACCGCTCTGGATCTATTCAATTTTTTAGGTAATTCAGTAGCCAAAAACGCTTTAAATACCAGCCAAAACAGCAGCTATGAAAATTATCAAAAAAATTTGGACATTTTTGCGGCCGATTTCAAAAATTTTGATGATCACGCCTGGCACGACAACGCCTACCTTTCCCTACTGTATTCAGTCAAAACTTTGAACGCCAAAAAGGGCACGGGCTTTCCAGCCTTTATGCAAACCGCGGCTTGGCAAAATAAATCACTAAATACCCAGCTGGGATTTTGGACCAATTTTCATCAAGAAATTGATTTGGAAAAAGGCAGAATTACCACCGAAGCTAATGTTTACACTCATTTTCCTTACGGTTATATTGAATTACAACCGGAATTTTACAGTGAACTCAAATCAAACGTAGAAATGATCATGAATGGATTCTCCAGCTTGCAAATCATCCCGCCAGTGAGCAAGTCATATGAACGACTTAATAATTTGAAAATACTGCTTGATAACGCGGTCAGACTTTCAAAAAAAGAAATGGAAAAGACTTCTTCGTTTGACAAAAAAGATTATGAATTCATTAATAAATTTTCCAGTCAGATTCGATTGATTCTTGGCGACATCAAAAAAGAAAATGTCCAAAACAAATTTTCTTTTGGTATTACTAAAAAAACCCGCGGTAACGTTAAGGAATACATTGATGGCATAAATTATGTGGTGGTTGTTTATCCTGAGGCTTCTAAAAAACTAATCTTTGCCTTAGGCCCGGTGTATAATTACGTCGAAGGTAAAGACGACCTGAGACCGACTTGGGCCTGGCAAAATGAATTTTTAGTTAAATAGCTATGAAACAATACTTAGATATCGTTAAAAAAATTATTGATCAAGGGCAAAAAACTACCAATCGAACCGGCATCGACACTTTGGTGATTCCCGGTGCTATTTTTCAACATGAAATGAAAGATGGCTTTCCCTTGCTGACAACCAAAAAAGTTCCATATCGACTAGTGGCTAGCGAATTGGAATTCTTTATCAAAGGTATAACCGACAAGCAATGGCTTTTGGACAGAAATAATCATATTTGGGATGAATGGTGCACACCATTAAAAGTGCCCTATGCCAATGACGAAGAAACCAAAAAAAAGATGCTAGAAGAAAGAGACTTGGGCACTATCTACGGTTGGGAATGGCGTCACTTTGGTGCTCAATACAAATCCTATGATACCGACTATACCGGCCAGGGCATTGATCAGTTAAAAAAAATAGTCAACGATCTAAAAACCCAGCCTGACAGCCGGCGCATGTTGGTTCTAGCTTGGAATCCTCTGGATATTGATAAGGCCGTGCCGCCATATTGCCATTACGGTTTTCAAGTTACCGTGATAAATAACAAATTAAATTTGTTCTGGAATCAGAGATCAGTTGACGTGGCTCTAGGCCTACCTTTCAACATTGCCAGCTACGCTACCCTACTTCACCTCTTGGCTAAAGAAACGGGATACCAAGAAGGCACGTTGACCGGTTTTTTAGCTGATACTCATATTTATGTTAATCACGTAGCCGGTTTAAAAGAACAATTGTCCCGCGACCCGAATAAATATATTTTACCCAAAATTGAAACGAAAAATTTTAAATCAATCTTTGACTGGCAATACACGGACACGGAAGTAATTGGCTACCAAAGTTATCCGGGAATTAAATTTGAAATTGCGGTGTAGGTAGGAGGTAGGAAGTAGAAATAAATTATTAATCAAAAACATAAAATGAAAATTATCTTAATGATGGCCATGACCGTTGACGGAATCATCGCCAAAAATTCACAACAAAATGCCGATTGGACCAGCAAGGCTGACAAAAAGGCTTTTATTGCCGAAACCAAAAAACATGGCGCCATTATTATGGGTGATACAACTTTTGAAGCCATGGGCGGCAAACCTTTGCCTGGCCGACTTAATTTAATTTTGAGTTTGAACCCGGAAAAATACTCCCAAAAATCTCAGCCCGGTTTACTGGAATTTGCCAAAGGAACGCCCCAAGAAATAATATCACAACTGGAAAACAAAGGTTTTGAAACGGCCATCTTAGGCGGCGGGGCCAGGACCAATGCGATGTTTTTGAAAGCCGGCGTGGTAGATGAAGTCCTAATCACGGTGGAACCAAAAATTTTTGGCACGGGTTTAAACTTTACTGAGGGCGAAGATTTGAATTTAAATTTAGAGCTGCTTGAAAGCCAGGAACTTGGCGACAACGCGGTGCAACTGCGATATCGAATAGTTAAATAAAAAAAGATCCGCGTTTTTAACTCGGATCCGTAACCTTTTTGTCGGACGCTTGAGTCGTCTCGAATTTACTTAAAACTACTTCAGCGGCCCTGATCTCAGCCTCATGGGTATGAAACTCATACACAGAAATCACCACCCAAACAGGAAAACCTATACCAACGATCAGAATAATTGTTGTATATAGGCAGGCTGACTGCAAATAAACACGCGATGTGTACCAATAGAATACCAAGAGTCCAGTTGAGACGATGGCAATTACCGGCAGACCGATAAGCCACGTCCAGCGAAAAAGTTCCGCGGTCAAGACGAGAAAACCACGATATGCCCTGTCCAAGTAAGACATAGCAATAACACAAACCACGAATACCACTACCGATATTCCAAGGTCAAAGAACAAAATATTTTCGGCCATAGCTCACTCTCCTTTTCAGTGTTGGCCTAAATCCCAAAAAATTGATTAACGCCATATTAACATACTAAAATTCGACGGTCAACCCAACCCTTTAATCTATTTTATTAAAACCAAGAAATATGAAATTAGGCAAACTAATCGTTATCGACGGTATTGACGGCTCAGGCAAAGCAACTCAGACCAAAATTTTAGTGGAAAAACTTAGGAATCAGGGTCAGTCAGTTGAAACTTTGGATTTTCCCCAATATACTCAGAATTTTTTTGGCGGCATGGTTCGGCGCTATTTAAACGGCGAGTTTGGCGTGGCGACCGAAGTCAATCCCTATCTGGCTTCCCTGCTTTACGCGGCTGATCGCTGGGAGTCTTCAAAAAAAATTCAAAACTGGCTAGCCGAAGGTAAAATTGTCATTTTGGATCGTTATTATACTTCTAATCTCATTCATCAAGCCAGTAAGCTCTCAGCCGAACAAATTGATCAATTTATTGACTGGGATGAAAAAGTGGAACTCGAAGTTTTTAAAATTCCCAAGCCCGATCTAATTATTTATCTTCACTTGGCCGCGGAAACTGCCCACGAGTGGATTACTAAACGAGGGCAAGGCCATGACGGCCTAGATACAATTGAACATATGAAAAAATCCGAGGCTCAATGCCTAAGAATGGCGGCCATTGCCGGCTGGGAAAAGATTGAATGCTCAAAAGATAACCAAATACAATCAGTTGAAGAAAGTTCAGAATTAGTTTACCAAAAAATTATCAAATTATTATAATAAAACTAGATTTAAATCACAGTATATATATACCCCCCCCCCCCTTAAAAAAAAAGAGTTAAAAATAAAAAAAAAAAACCTTAAAAAATATTTCAGAAATTGTCAAACAACAAAAAACAGAAGCAAAATC
>JBAYMO010000002.1:0-62982 GCA_041663485.1 Candidatus Buchananbacteria bacterium
AACTGAGTTGGCCAAAGCGGTAGCCGAGGTTTATTTTGGGGCAGAAAAAAATATGATACGCCTAGACATGTCCGAATATCAAGACAAGTCAAGTCTCAGCCGTTTAATTGGCGCGCCGCCAGGATTTGCCGATAGTCAAGCCGGCGGGTTTTTAACCGAAGCAGTGAGAAAAAATCCATTTTCTCTGATTCTTCTGGATGAAATCGAAAAAGCCCATCCCGACATTTTAAATATTTTTCTGCAAATATTCGATGATGGCCGATTGACTGATTCGACCGGTCGTACGATCGATTTTACCAATACCATTATTATTGCCACCTCCAATGCCGGTTCAATTATGATTCAAGAGTTAGTGCAGAATAATGTCGCTTTAGAAGAAGTGAAACAGCAATTGATTGATAAAGAACTGAATAATTATTTCCGACCGGAATTTCTAAATCGTTTTGATGGCATAATCGTTTTTAAACCTTTAACCATCGTCGAAGTAAAACAAATTGCCATATTATTGTTAAATAAAATAAAAAGTAATATGGCCCAAAAGGGGATTGATTTAATTTGGACCGATGTGGGTTTGGCGTATATCGCCCAAGCCGGATTTGATCCAAAATTTGGCGCCCGACCCCTTAAAAGAGTGATTCAAGAGATCATCCAGGATCAACTGGCTAATCTTTTAATTAGCAACAAAATCTCACGCCGAGACCAACTGGTAATTGACGATTTCGGTAAAATAATAATTAATAAAGCCGAACAAATTTAAGCAAATGATGTATTTTTTTTCCTTAATCATATCGTTTCTTTTGGCAGCACTGTTTACCCCTCTGGTGAAAAAGCTTGCCCTAAAACTAAATATTACCGACCAACCCGGCCCCAGGAAAATCCACCATCAACCCGTGGCTTTACTGGGGGGCTTGGCTATTTATTTAGCTTTTACCAGCTGCTTACTAATTTTTTTAGCGCTTGGCTATATTATTGATGTCAAAATCAGCGGCCTGCAAGTTTTAGGCATAGTTACCGCTGTTAGCATTTTAATTATTGGCGGCATATTAGATGATATCTATAACCTCAAGCCGGCCCAGCAAATAATTTTTCCTCTACTGGCCGTATCAATTACTGTTTTATTTGGCGTTAAAATCCAGTTTGTTACCAATCCGTTCGGCGGTTATTTAAATTTTCCATTATATACCGGCGTGATTTTTGCTTTCTTCTGGCTCCTGGGCATGATTTATACCACTAAATTTCTCGACGGCCTTGATGGATTGGTTTCCGGGGTAACTTCTATCGGCTCAATTATTATTTTTATTGTCAGCCTGAGTTGGGATGTTGCCAATTCCGGCACATCATATCTGGCTTTAATCTTAGCCGGCTCTTGCCTAGGTTTTTTAATATTTAACTGGCATCCAGCAAAAATATTTTTAGGCGAAGGTGGCAGCGTTTTTTGCGGTTACATGCTTGGAGTTTTATCAATTATTTCCGGATCAAAAATTGCCACCGCTTTGCTGATTATGGGCATCCCAATTTTAGATGTCGCCTGGGTAATCATCCGAAGATTAATACAGGGTAAATCACCGATCGGAGCTGATCGCAAACATTTACATTTTCGTTTATTAGATATTGGCCTAAGCCACCGGCAAGCTGTACTATTTTTGTATTCAGCCACGGCCGCCTTTGGTTTAACTTCGCTATTCTTGCATAGCCGGGGAAAATTGATCGCCTTATTTCTTCTTTTGCTATTCATGGTGGTGCTGGCAGCTGGACTGTTTTATATTTATCAGAAAAAACAAACTCATGGACATAAAAAAATTTAGCTTCGGCCGACTAGAAATTATTATATTTATCGCCGGAGCCGTAGTGATGATTTTAGAACTAATTGGTTCAAGAATTTTGGCGCCATATTTGGGGACGTCAATTTTTGTTTGGGCTTCCATTATCGGCGTAATTTTAGGCGCCATGACTCTAGGCTATTATTTTGGCGGCAAATTTTCTGAGCATAATCCAACTATTAACTTTTTAGCTAAAATTTTATTTTTAAGTGGTACGGCCATTCTAATTGTTGGCCTGATTAAAGAGCCAATTCTCATGTTGTCAGTTTCTCTGGGCATTAAAACTGGTTCGGTAGTAGCCACTCTAATTTTATTCGCCTTACCCACATTTCTTTTGGGCATGGTTTCTCCCTATGCTATTAGATTAAAAATCATAAACGTGGAAACCTCAGGGGAGGTGGCCGGAAATTTATACGCCTTGTCAACAGTTGGCAGCATCTTTGGCACATTCTTGGCGGGCTTTTACTTGATTCCAACCTTTGGCAGTTCACAAATCATTTTTGGTTTAGGTTGTGTTTTAATTTTGACTTCAATTTTTGGTCATCATTATCGCCGGCTAAAAGTTCTTTTACTTTTTATCATTATCTTACTTTTTTTTACTATCGATAATACCACAAATGGCAAATATTTATATCAAGGTGATAGTGAGTATAACCACATTAAAGTTGCTGATTTTAAAGACTCCGGTCGGCCGATTAGAGTACTTTTTCTTTCCACCTACGCTCATTCAATAGTTTACCGGGACAGTAACGATGTTTATTCGGAATACATGAAATTATATCATCTTGATACGTTATTCAATCCCCAAATTAAAAACGCTTTGACCTTGGGCGGCGGGGCATACATCGGTCCAGTGGATTTTATCAAGCGCCACCCTCAAAGCAAAATTACCGTGGTTGAGATTGATCCGAAAGTAACCGAAGTGGCCAGGATTTTTTTTGGCCTGACTGACAGTGATAACCTTAAAATTATTCACGAAGACGGGCGAATCTTTTTAAATAATAATCAAGAAAAATTTGATGTCGTCTATGGTGATGCCTACGCGTCATTTTATTCCATTCCGTTTCAATTGACGACCAATGAAGCGATAAAAAAAGTAGCTAGCTCATTATCTGATGACGGTTTTTTTGTTCTAAATCTTATTTCGGGCTTAACTGGAGAAAAATCAAAATTTTTCCAGGCAGAGCTTAAAACCCTGAAAGAGAATTTTGCCCAAGTTTTAGTTTTTCAGGCCAATCAATCAAAAGATATAAATTACCAAGATCCGCAGAATATCGTACTTTTTGCTTTTAAAAAACCGGTGGATTTGGCTAAATTAGCCAATCAGGCCGACTTAGAACAGAAAGGATTATTAAAAAAATATTTAAGCATGGATTTTTTGGCTGATAATAATATTAAAATTTTAACCGATGAGTTGGCACCAGTAGATAATTACATCTCGAAATTAATAGAATAAACTAGTTATTTTTTCAGGCCAAGCTGGATTGTACCAAATAAGCAGATTAACTGATTTTTTTAGCTACGCCCTTGACTTTTTTGAATTTTATCGCTATTATATATTAGTTATTACTCATAACTATTTTTTTATGTCTTTGGCCGTAATAAAAACTGGCGGGAAACAATATTTAGTTAAACCTGGCAGTAAACTAAAAATCGAAAAACTCGAACTAAACGCTGGTGATAAGGTGTCTTTTGACACCCTGCTTACAGCCGACGAAGAGGGAGCCAAGATTGAAATTGGCAAACCCACGCTATCGGTTAAGACTGAGGCTAAGGTTTTGGCGCAAGGCAAAGCCAAAAAGGTATTAGTGGTTAAATATAAAGCCAAAATTCGTTATAAAAAACGAGTAGGTCATCGTCAACCATTCACTCAGGTGGAAATTTCTAAATAAACATATAAAAAACAGTCCCGCCAAACGTGACTGTTTTTTATATAATTAATTTATAATTCACGACGGCCGCGAATCGCGTTAGTCAAAGTAACCTCGTCGGCATATTCCAAGTCACTGCCAATCGGCAAGCCTTGAGCCAAGCGGGTAATTTTAATATCTGGAAATTGTTTTAGTAATTTGGTCAAATATAAAATTGTGGTTTCGCCAGCCATGTCGGTATTGAGCGCCAAGATGATTTCTCTAACTCCGTCTTTTCTGATTCTCTCAACTAATTCTTTAATCTTTAAAGTTTCCGGCGTTACCCCCTCGAGTGGATCAATGACGCCGCCCAAAATATGATAAGCTCCGAGATACTCATTGGTTTTTTCCAAAGCAAAAAGATCTTGGGGCTTTTCAATAACGCAAATCAATTTTTGATTGCGTCTTTTATCTGAACAAATCAAGCAAGGATTTGATTCGGAAAAATTGTAACATTTTTGACAAAGAGTAATTTTATCTTTTATCTGCTCCAGAGCCAGACCAAACCGAGCTAAATCACTCTTAGGCTGCTTAAGTAAATAAAAAACCAGGCGCTCAGCCGTCTTGGGACCAATCCCAGGCAAAGCGGCAAATTGATCTATTAAATTCTTGATTGAGGGTGGATATGGAGGCATGGCTTAAAAGGGGATACTATCATTATTATCAGAAGCCTTAGAATCAAGATTTTTAAAAGTAACATTTTTTTCATCAAAAAATAATTTAATCTTCCCGGTCGGACCATTACGATGTTTGGCGATATGAATTTCAGCCACATGGGCTTTTTCCGCCGGCAGATCTTGATGATACATTGACTCACGATAAATGAATAAAACCACGTCCGCGTCCTGCTCAATAGAACCAGATTCGCGCAAATCAGCCAAGCGGGGAATATGAGTATCCCGTGATTCAACGGAACGGGAAAGCTGCGATAAAGCTAAAACCGGCACATTCAATTCACGGGCAATAGCTTTAAGGTTACGAGAAATTTCGGAAACTTCCTGAACACGATTCTCTTTACTCCGGCCTTCCATTAACTGCAAATAATCAATCACAATCAAACCCAGGCCGTGTTCGGACTGCAAGCGCCGTGCCTTAGTTCTGATTTCCATAATATTGGCATTAGCCGAATCATCAATAAAAATTTTAGCTTCGGACAGCATGCCCATGGCGTGGTTGATGCGGGAAAAATCGTCATCATCGCCCTGATCGGACAACCGGCCGGTTCTCATTTTCCACAAGTCCACCCCAGCCTCCGAGCACAATAAACGATCAACTAACTGTTCCTTGGACATTTCCAAAGAAAATATGCCCACCGTCTCTTTGCCTTTTATAGCAACATTTCTGGCAATATCCAAAGCTAAGGTAGTTTTACCAGCCGAGGGTCTAGCGGCCAGAATGATCAAATCTGACTTTTGTAACCCCGCCAAAGTGTTATCCAAATCGGAATAATAAGTCGGCACGCCGCGTAATTTTCCCGCGCCACGATGAAGTTCGTCAATTCTGTCAAAAGCCTCGGTCAGAACGTCATTAATAGAAATAAACGTACGTTTTAAAAATTTCTGCGAGACCCCAAATAATTTTTGTTCCGCCTGATCAAGTAAGGTTTCAATATCTTCAGTTTGAACGAAACCCAATTCAGTAATTTCCGAGGAAGCCTTAAGCAATCTTCTTAAAGTTGATTTGCTTTGAACCACTTTGGCATAATGAACCACGTGGCTGGAAGTTGGCACCATGTTGGCCAAACTAGATAGATAGGCTCGCCCGCCAACTATTTCCATTTTGCCCTGCTCTTCCAATTTAGCGCTTAAAGAAATCAAGTCTATTGGCTCACGTTTTTCGTAAAGACTTCTCATGGCTTCAAAAATGAATCGATGAGAATCCTTATAAAAATCTTCCGGCGAAATAACGTCGGCTATCTTGATGATTGAATCTTTGTCGATCAATAAAGCTCCCAGAAGCGATTGTTCCATTTCCACATTTTGTGGCGGAATTTTTTCAAAATTGTCGGATTGATGTTCCATAAATTTGCTTTTTCTGCCCCTTAATCTTACACTATTTATCAAGCATTGATCAAGCTCGGATTTTAAACAGATTATCCACCTATTTTACATATGCCGACAAAGGCGCTAGACTAAAAATAGGAGGGCAAACCAATGGCAACGACTGAATTAATTGCGGCTTTGATTGGGATTTTTGCGTTTTTTGGATTGGTTGCATACATCCAGCATCAAGTACGCATTGGCCGACTGCACAAAGCGCTTAACTCAAAAAATGTGCACGATTTATTTGAAATCGCTTGCGGCCAGACCAAATCGCCTAAATTAGCAGCCATTGTCGCGGAAAGGATCCTTAGACAAAAATTATCACGGCCAGACTGTTAAATTGCGATGGATGATAATTTTAATCCGAGCAAAAGTTCGCAGACTTCTTGCTTGGTTTTTATTTTAAGGCTTGCAAAAAATAATATTCTCTGTTATTATAGATTTTGTTATATAAATCGTGGGGCGTTAGCTCCCACCCACATCGCCTACGGCGAAGTGAGGTGGGCAGGCAGCTGGTAGATCCGCCGGCTGGCGGACTTTTAAGCTGATGGTCACGATGTTCAAAAAAAATTAATATAACCGTGGGGCGTTAGCTCAGCTGGTAGAGCAGCAGCCTTTTAAGCTGATGGTCGTGGGTTCGATCCCCGCACGCCCCACCAATTTTATCCGCCGACTGGCGGACTTTTAATTATAGATAAAAATATGTCTTGTTTTGTTTATGCGATTAAATCAGAAAGTACAGGCAAAATTTATATTGGATTTACGGATAATTTAGAATTAAGATTAAAAAGACATAATAATTTGCTACCTCACAAAAAATCGTCGTATACATTTAGAAATAAAGGGCCATGGAAATTAATTTATCAGGAAAAATGCGAAGATAAAAAGACAGCATTGTTGCGAGAAAAACAATTAAAAAGTGCGGGAGGACGTGAGTTTATTAAAAATTTATGATAGTCACTTCCACCCACATCGCCTGCGGCGAAGTGTAGCGGGCAGGCAGCTGGTAGATCCGCCGGCTGGCGGACTTTTAAGCTGATGGTCGTGGGTTCGATCCCCGCACGCCCCACCAAGAGTCCGTCTGTAATTTCAGGCGGTTTTTTGATATAATGAAACCATGAAAAAATTAAATAATGTAACTTTATTTGGCTTAGATTGCGTTGATATAAATCGCCTTATTAAAGCGGCAGAAATTTGCTGTAAAAATTTTGAATTTGCAAAAATTAAATTACTTACGTCCATTCCATCAAAGAACAAAAGTGTTGTAGCTATAAAGCCCGTGGAATCAGCCCGGGCATATTCAGAATTTATTTTAAAACAAATGAATGATTATATTGACACTGACTTTGCTCTGATTGTGCAGCATGACGGCTTTATCCTAAATCCTGAGGCTTGGGATGATGAGTACTTAAAATATGATTACGTTGGCGCACCTTTATGGGTCGAAACTGAGTTGGTGGTTGGCAATGGCGGTTTTAGTTTACGCAGTAAAAAATTAATTGAACTGTTGCAAAATGATAAAAAAATTTATATTGAACAAAAACCCGACCATAAATATGGTCAGAATGAGGACTGGATAATATCAGTAACTAAACGAAAATATCTGGAAAGCCTGGGCGTCAAATTTGCTCCGGTTGAGTTAGCTCACAAATTCAGCTTTGAAAAAAACTTAGCCTATGGCGCAAAATGGAATGGACAATTTGGTTTTCATGGACTTACTTGGACTAACATTTCTGTTTGGAATAAATTACATCCCGAATACAAAATTGACAATACCTTAACCGAAAAACCAGACGAATTTTTTTAATTCACATAATTGATATGACAAACACTATGGATATTCAGGAAAATATTGACTTAATAAAAAACCATAAAACTGTGGCCCTACTAGCACCAACTTTTGCGCTTGATTTTGAATTTCCCAATATCATTGGCATGCTAAAACATCTTGGTTTTTCCCAAGTGACCGAACTAACCTATGGGGCGAGAATGGTTAATTGGGCTTATGCCGATTATATTAAAGATCATTCAGACCAAAAATTATTCATATCTTCACCTTGCCCGACCGTAGTGATGTTTATTAAATCCCAATACCCCGACATGGTTAAATACTTAGTGCCAATCGTCTCGCCCTTGGCCGCGATGGCAAAAATTTATAAAAAATATTATCCCGACCATAAAGTAGTTTTTATCTCGCCCTGTTTAGCTAAAAAAAATATTGAGGCTCCTAAATTTAAAGAATACATTGACGCCGTTATTACCCTAAAAGAATTAAAAGAAATCTTTGACTCGCAAAAAATCACCAAACAGGATTTCACAAAAGACTATTATTTTGATTTTTTAGTCAGTGAATATACTAAAATTTATCCTGTTTCCGGCGGCCTGGCCGCGACTTCTCACTTAAACCAGCTGTTTCAGGCAGGTGAAATTTTGGTTACCGACGGCGTGGTAAATATCAAAAAGGCTTTAGATGATTTTAAGGCTGGCCAAAGCCAGTATCGTTTTATGGATTTATTAAATTGCTCCGGCGGCTGCATCGGCGGGCCAGCAATCAACAATCAAAATTTACCTCTAGAAAAGAAAAAAGAAATAATCAACGAATACATTAAAACTTCATCAGCTTTGAATATGGGGGAGCACAAAGGCAAAATTGATCACGCCGAGGGGATTGATTTTAATACTACTTTTTAGACTATCAATAAAAAATTATTTTAATAATCAAAATGAATTACTCATAAGTATAAATTTATGGAAGACATCCAAATTATGTTTGGGTTTATCAAAAACCTGGTTTGGGGCTTGGTATCAGAGGGAATCTTGGCTATTATCGCCGGTGTTTTGGTGTTTGTTTATCCGGATTTATTGGGCATGTTAGTTGGAGCTCTTTTAGTCCTAGCGGGCGTTATTAGCTTGGCTTTGGCCCTTAAGGCCAATGGCTACTCAAAAATGAAAATTAAACTCTAGTCAATTGTTAGAGAGGCTTAAAAAATAGTTCCGTCTTGGCGGAACTATTTTTTAAAATGTTTTTTTGATATAATCAAAACAATATGTCTATATCAACTCTATACAATCAGAATGATTCATTTTCTCGAGACGCTCGGCTATCTAAAATTTTATGGTTAATTGAAGATGAACTCAAAAATGAAAAAAAATGCGACATTCTTGATGTTGGCTGCGGCGATGGAAAAATTGGCGGCGAACTGGTAAAAATGGGACACCGAGTGGCTGGCGTTGATGTTTCGAAAAAAGGAATTACTGAAGCCAGGGACAAAGGCATGGACGCGACCCTTAGCCAGATTGAGGAATTTGATACGGAAAAAAAATACGACCTGATTATTATGACCGATATTTTAGAGCATCTTTTTGAACCGCTAGATGCTTTAAAAAAAGCAAAAAAATGGTTAAGACTTGACGGTAAAATGGCCATTAATTTTCCCAATCATTTTGATCTGCGCAATAGATTCAGAATGTTTTTAGGACGTTCTATTGTTCATTGGGATCATAACAATTTAGAAGCCTGGGACTACCAGCACATTCGATTTCTTACCCTGACTGAATTGAGAAAAATGGTGGGGTTGGCTGGATTTTATATAGAAAAGGAACAGTTCAATTTTATGGGCGGGGGAATATTACCGGTAAAAATTACTCCGTCATTTCTACGATATTTTTTGGTCAGAATCTGGCCATCAATTTTTTCCGGAAAATTCAGTCTCTTGCTCGCACCGAATAAAACAGGGGACATAACGGCCAAAAAATATTTTACCAAGACGCTCAAAGGTATGTAAAAAAAATAAAGGGAGTGAAAGGTCCGCCACCACCGACTGTTGTACATCGCCTACTTCTATAATTTACATCAATTGACTTTTTGGCTAAATCATGATAAAATTTTAATGCTCTTACTCAGTAACTTTATAAAGTATGGGAGTACTACCAACCGCCAAATCGGCCAAAGGCAGAAAATTTATGACCGGCGATTCAAGATATTGCCAAAATTGTGGAAAAGAATCTTACGTGCTGCTGGAAATTATTCAAGACGAAAAGTTAAAGAATAAATTGCAATATTGTCAAAAATGTTTTGATCGAAAAATGGGTAAGTCATAAAATAAAATTTATTTACTCACCTGGGGCATATAGCAAAAAACTCCGATAGCTCGGAGTTTTTTGCTATATATTTATCCAATCTATTTTTCTCCGCGGAATAACGGCACGCCAGCCATATCGCCGATCACATTAACCAATTCAGAGTTGGAATTGACAACAATTTTCGAATTGTTAATCAATGATTTTTCAACGGCTTCAATTTTTCTTAAAATTTGGGCGTTACCTTTAAAATATTTTTCCGCCGATTCATTAACCAACTGAATAGCCTCAGCCTGGCCTTGAGCTTCCAAAATTTTTGCTTGTCTAATGCCTTCGGCTTTTTTAATAGACGCGCGTTTTTCGCCGTCCGCTTGGGTTTCTACCGCGTTGGCAAAGTCCACGGCCGCAATTTTTTCGTTTTCGGCTTTAACCACTTTATTCATGGTCTCCTGCACATCTTTAGGTGGATCGATTTCCTTAAGTTCCGCCCGAACAATATCAATACCCCAGGTTTTAGTTTCAGTGGCTAAAGTTTTTAGCAGTTCAGAATTAATTTTATCGCGCTCAGAATTGGCGGACTTTAAAGTCAAAGTACCGATAATGTTTCTCAAAGTGGTTCTGGCCAAGCTGACAATTTGGGATTTATAATTCCCCACATTATACTGACAATTCTTGAT
Organism: Candidatus Buchananbacteria bacterium; assembly: GCA_041663485.1. Lineage (GTDB taxonomy): Bacteria > Patescibacteriota > Patescibacteriia > Buchananbacterales > UBA6539 > 02-FULL-45-11b. The sequence goes on from JBAYMO010000002.1 coordinate 10,530, forward strand.
ACTTTCTTCATCGTTTTTAACTTTAAAATAAATCTGAGCGTCAACTCGGGCGTTTAAATTATCGTTGGTAATAATTTCTTGCGGTTCGGCGTCAACCATTTGTTCGGTAATATTAATTCGGTAAGTCTTTTCCACCAAAGGAATGCACCAATGCAAGCCCGGTTGCGAAAATCGGTTGTACTTGCCAAAACGCTCTACTAAAATTCTCTCAATCGGACGAACGACATAAAACCCCTTGATCGCCGCCAAGGCTACAATAATGCCAAGAATAACTAAAATTTGAGGCATAGTTTTTAATTATTAATTAGTCTGTCTATATTTTAGCAGAATATAGACAGTTTTCAAGACGGATATATTATCCTATTATTAAAGACAAATTTTTGTTATAATTGATACGGCCAAAAAATTAATTTAGATTACATAATGTTTGGCTAACTGAACCTTAATTTTAAAAAAATTAAATATAATAATATGGAAAATGAAATCAAAAAAATCCAAGTTTTAGGCTCCGGCTGTCCGACCTGCAAAAAACTACTTGAGTCGGCGCAAAAAGCCGTCAATGACTTAAGAATTGATGTCAAAATCGACTACGTGAATGATTATCAGGAGATTATGAAGTCCGGGATTATGTCTCTGCCGGCACTGACCATCAATGACCAGATAATTTCGGCTGGAAACTTGCCCAACACCGAAAAAATCAAAGAATTAATTAGCAATTATCAAGCCGGCAAATCAACCCCGACATCAAAATGTGGTTGTTCGGGCTGCGGCTCTTGTTAAATTATGGATATTGTCTTTTACCCAATAAAATTTTTTGCTGACTTTTTAACGTATTCGGTTTTCAAAATTACCGCCCATACACTTTTGGGCGAGGCTGTTAATTTTTTTATTTTTGATACCGTAAAAATATTTATTCTGCTTGGGGTAATTATTTTTTTGATTTCTTTGGTTAGAACTTATTTGCCACCGGAAAAAATCAGAGCCGTGCTAATCAAAAAAAATATTTTTTTCAGTCACATTCTGGCCGCTTTGTTTGGCATTATTACGCCATTTTGTACCTGCTCCGCCATTCCTTTATTTTTAGGCTTTGTTCAAGCCGGCATTCCCTTGGGCGTAACATTTTCTTTTCTGGTGGCTTCGCCCATGATTAATGAAGTGGCTTTAATCCTGCTTTTTGGCATGTTCGGATATAAAATAGCTTTATTGTATATTGTCAGCGGTTTAATTATTGCCATTATTTCCGGCATAATTATCGGCCGGCTAAAAGTAGAAAATTTAGTGGCTGACTTTGTCTGGCAAAACCAAACTAAAAATGCGAATTTTCACGGCCAAACAATGACTAAAAAAGAAAGAATGGCTTATGCTAAAGACTACACCAAAGAAATCATAATAAAGGTTTGGCCCTACATTATAATCGGTATTGGCGTCGGCGCCTGGATCCATGGATACATTCCCGCCGATTTTTTGGCCCAATACGCCGGAGCTGATAAATGGTATGCCGTGCCTTTGGCGGTAATTATTGGCATACCGCTTTATTCAAATGCCGCTGGCATTATCCCTCTAGTCAGTGCCTTGACTGAAAAAGGCGTGGCCACTGGTACCACCCTGGCCTTTATGATGGCCGTAACCGCCCTATCCCTGCCTGAATTTATGATTTTAAAAAAGGTTATGAAAATAAAATTAATTTTAATCTTTGCCGGCATCGTCGGCTTCGGTATTATTTTAACCGGATATTTATTTAATTTTATTCTCAAATAATTAAATTCTGTGCATTGTCGACTTCAAGCGTTTGGAGTATAATTTAAATATGAATAATCGTATTATTAAGACAATTTTGTTTGTTCTGATTTTTTTTATTTTCACTCAGCCAGCCAGCGCGGCCGAGGTATCGTTAGCCAAAAAAATGTCAGGGAAATTTCTCCTTCAAGTCCAAAGTTATGGCCGAATTTGGTATGTTTATCCTAAAACCAACCAAAGATATTACTTAAAATCTGGAGCCATGGCCTTAGACACGCTTAAATCTCTTAGTTTGAGCCTGGCGCCAATTGATTTACAAAAGATTCCGATCAAGCAAGGAGATAAAGCTGACACTAAAATGGTCAATCGTCTCAAAGGATACGTGCTTCGACCAACTAACCAAGAGGATATATTTTGGTACGTTAATCCAGCGAATGGATTAAGATACAGTTTTACCAACAGCCAAGAATTAGCCAAGATTTTGAGTCAATGCAGCCTCGGTATAAAAGACATTCAGTTAAGAAAGATTCCAATGAATTCAGAACAATTAGTTTTTGACACAACTTTTAACGATGTGGCCTATGTGCGCTACGATGGAATTACTTTTGATAAAAAATACAACGCGGATAAAATCTTACCGCCGGCCTCAATGACAAAATTAATGACCGCCCTGGTTTTGCTTGATCAAAATTTTGATTTTTCCAAAAAAATCATAATTAATGAAAATGAAATCAATTACCCTGGAATTTATTCCGGCGGCGATAAAACCAGCGAAATCAATTTCGCCGTTGGCGATCAAATGACAGGCCAAGATTTATTTGTGGCTATGCTGGTCTCTTCTTCAAATCAGGCAGCGATTACTTTAGCCGATGCGACCGGCCTGGGTCGCCAGGAATTTGTAGAAAAAATGAATCAAAAGGCCAAAGATCTCGGTTTAAAAAAGACCATTTTTTATGATGTCAGTGGCTTAGATCCGCACAATGTTACTACGCCCAAGGAAATGGCCTTAATCGCCTCAGCGGCTTTTGCTCAGTCAAAAATTGCCGACACCACAATTACCCAGAAATATCAAATCAAAGCATTGGATATTAATGACAATTTAAAAAACATTGCCGTGATAAATCGCAATCAAAGTCTACTGCAATACAATCCCGACGGCGTCAAAACCGGATTTTTGGTGGAAGCCCAAAGAACCGTCTCTTTAAAAAAAGGAAATAATATTATCGTGGTTATGCACGCCATGAGCTTGGGTCAAAAAAATAAAATTATCAAATCGTTGATCAATTAGGCTAGAGATTAAATATCGTTATTAAAAACGCTAATCAAACAGCCACATAAAATTATGCCACATAAAAAACAAAAAATTGGTTTAGCCTTGGGTAGTGGCGGAGTCAAGGGTCTATCACATATTGGCGTGATAAAAGTTTTAGAAAAAAATAACATTCCCATTGATTTTATTGCCGGTGTCAGCATCGGCGCGTTAATTGGCGCTTATTACGCAGCCTACAAAGATGTGATAAGAATGGAAAAAACCGCCTTGGCCAGCAATTGGAAAACCGCTTTTTATCTTTTGGATCCGGCGTGGCGCGGAGCTTTGATTAAAGGCACCAAGGTCGAATCATTAATTCAAGATTGGCTCGAAGATAAAAAATTTTCTTCTTTAAAAATTCCGCTCACCGTTATTGCCACGGATCTGAACTCAGGTCAGGAAGTAGACATTTCTGACGGTGATTTATTCAAAGCGATACGCGCCAGCCTTTCGGTACCGGTCGTGTTTCGCCCGATTGAAATTAACGGCATGCTTTTATCTGATGGCGGTCTGTCCAATCCTTTACCTGATGATACCGTGAGAAAAATGGGCGCCGATAAAGTCATCACGGTCAGTTTGGATTCGGGCAAATTCGATCAAAATGATTCGACATTATTGAAAAACCCATCAATTACCAAAATCTCCATTCGCGCCCTAAATATTTTACGCTACCATTTGGCTCAAAAAAGCCTGAATTCCAGTGATGTTTTAATTGAACCGAAAGTAACAGAAATTGGTTTGGTCGGCTGGAACAAGTTTTTTGATAATCATCAAGTCAGCCAACTAATTAAAGCCGGAGAAGATGCGGCCATAGCGGCTTTGCCAAAAATTAAAAAATTATTAAATAATTAATTTTATGAAAAAAACCATTCTTATGTCAGCGGCTCTGGTCCTACTCCTCAGCGGCTGCCTTGGTTCACAAAAAACTATGACCGAGCAAAAAAATGATTTGCCAAAATTCAACCAAGCCATAATAAAAACCAATCTCGGCGACATTACCGTTGAATTTTTTGGTCAAGATGCCCCTAAAACTGTACAAAACTTTATTGATCTTGCCGCAAAAGGCTTTTACGATCAAACCAGGTTTCACCGAGTGATTAAGGATTTTATGATTCAGGGTGGCGATCCAAATTCTAAGAATGATAACAAAGCACTTTGGGGTTTTGGCACACCCGGCTACAAATTTGACGACGAAATCAACAGTCACAAGCTGGTTAAAGGTGCTTTAGCTATGGCTAATTCAGGAGCCAATAGCAATGGCAGCCAATTTTTTATTGTTACCGCCGAGGCTACACCTTGGCTGGACGGTAAACATACTTGTTTTGGCCAAGTTACCAGTGGCCTTGACGTCGTTGAAAAGATTGAGAATCTGCCCACTGATTCGGCCGATCATCCGACAACCGATGTAGTAGTGGAAAAAATTGAATTAAAATAATTGCTTAATTAAAAAGATTGTTCCACTAGTTGGGACAATTTTTTTAATTGATTTTATTTCTACACTTTTTATGTTATAATATATTTGTATTTTTAGAATTTATTATGGTAAGTAGCGCCAAAATAATACTATGTTTAAAAATAAAATCAGGGAATTACCCTTGAGCGAGGGGGAAAAAATAGTCGGAGTAATACATCAAGGAAAAATTTTACTTTATTTGAAACTTTCTATTCCCTCAGCAATTATTATTTTGACATTCTTTTTTCTTTTTTTTCTTTTTAGTCTGGGTGATAAAGGTATATTACTGTTTTTTGCCCTCCTGGCCTTTGGTTTGATTTTGTTCGCCAGAATTTATTACATCTGGAATAACCGTATTTTAGTTATAACTAATCAGAAGTTGATTGACATTGATCAAAAAGGTGTACGCCAACGGGTGGTTTCAAATATTTTATTGGACAAAATTGCCGATGTTTATTATCAAACCAAAGGATTTTGGCAAATTATTAACCGATTGGGGACAATTTATATTTCCTTAAATGACGACAAATCCGGGTTTGAATTTAAAAACTTGACCTCACCTCAAAAAATTCAGCAGCAAATTCTTCGGCTTAAGGCGGATTTAGTTAATGACAAAACCACAAAATCCGACCAAACGGTTAAAGAGTTGACTGACCGTCTCAATAAACTTAAGGCTTATCTGGGCGAAGAAAAGTTTAACGTCATTGTCGGCCAAGATTAAAAAATAACCAGCCAAAATGATTGGTAGCCCGCATCACTATAATCAACCGAAAAATAAAGGAAAAAAAATTATAGTTTCCTTAATTTTAATTATAGTTGTTATTTTTCTTGCTTTTAATTTAGTCAGTACTTGGCAAAAAAATCACGAGATTAACCAAGAAATTGACGGGCTGCAAACACAAATCTCTACCATTCAAACGGATAATCTAAAGCTGAATGAACTAATTGGATATTTTAATTCTAATGCCTATATCGAAGAAAAAGCCCGCGTTGATCTTGGCTTTAAAAAGGAAGGGGAAAAAGTTGTCATGGTGCCCGAATCAATGAAAAATGACCTTTTAGCTCAGGAAAAAAATGCCGCGGGCGAAAAGAATCTTGAGGAACTTTCCAATCCAAAAAAATGGTGGAGGTATTTTTTTAAATAATTATGTTAGACGATCAAGAGAAAAAAAATGATTTAAACCAGGAAGAAATTGCTAAACTCAGAAACGCAGTTTTGAATAGACTGCAAACTCCCGAGGACTCTCAGCCTTCAATCACCAAAAAGAATGAAGAACCAACCATCAATCATTCTGAAAAATTAAAACCGTCGGTTAAACGGTCAAACCTTCCAAAATTATTTTTAAAATTTAGCATTCTAGTAGTTTTAATTTTATTTAGTCTGCAAACCTGGGCATATCTTTTTACGCCGCAAGATATAATTTTCAAGTCAATTACCAGAATTATTCCTATCCCAATTGCGCTGGTAAATTTTCAGCCGATTTATTATAGCGATTGGCTCAATCAAATCAATTCGTTAAATCATTACTACGTTTTTTTGCAAAACAGCAATAGCCAAAAGATTGAAATACCTGATCAAAGAATACTAAAAGAAAAACTATTTGATCGTCTAATTGAACAAAAATTGATTAAACAGCTGACAATGAGCTATAATGTAGATGTTACTGCCGACGAGCTGGATCAAGAAACTTTAAATATTATTAACAAAGCCGGGGGTATGGAAAATCTTAAACAACAGCTGGCCACCAGCTATGCCTGGTCCATTAAAGATTTCCAAAATAATATTTTAATGCCCCTTTTGGCGAAAAATAATTTGAATTTGTATCTCTTGGAACAACCGGAGAATAATGAAGCTAGAATTTTAATTGAAAAAATCTATTCTGATTTAAATTCCGGCCAAGACACTTTCGAAAGTCTCGCCCAACAATACAGTAACGATTCTAGCGCTAGCCAGGGAGGGGACATCGGTTATTTTAATAAGGGTGAGATAATTCTGCCAATCCAGAAAGAAATCTTTGAACTTTTACCGGGTCAAACCAGCCATATTATCAAAACCAATTTAGGTTTTCACATTTTTAAGGTGACGGAAAAACTTAATGACAGCAGCAACCAACCCAATCGAATAAGATTAAGCCAAATATTAGTTGCGACTAAAGATTTTCAAGGTAGACTGGAGAATTTTAAAGAAGAATCAAAAATTATCAAATTAATTAAAATTTGACAACCAAAAAAGCCAACGGTCGGAGTCGAACCGACGACCTGCCGCTTACGAAGCGGATGCTCTACCAGCTGAGCTACGTTGGCATGAAACTATACATTTATTAAATTTTTTTTCCTAACCGGTGCGTCAAAAAAATCATATTTCCCAATAAGCGGATGACGGGAGTCGAACCCGTGTCCTCAGCTTGGGAAGCTGATATAATAGCCGTTATACGACACCCGCACGAGACAATAGCATTATAGACAATAATTTAAAATAAGAAAAGGCCTAAACCATGATAATTCTCAAAGACGTAAGCAAAATTTATCCCCCCGACGTTACCGCTTTAGAAAATATTAACTTGCACATCAAGCCCAGAGAATTCGTTTCAATCGTTGGTCGCAGTGGCACGGGAAAAACTACCTTGGTCAAATTGCTCACCGCCGAAGAACGCCCATCGAACGGCCGAATTATTGTTGGCGGCTGGGATATCACTAAAATCAATGGCAGTGAAATTCCCTTATTGCGCCGACAAATTGGCGTCGTTTTTCAGGATTTTAAATTACTATCAAAAAAAACAATTTTTGAAAACATTGCTTTTGCTCTAGAAGTCTGCGGTAATGATCGGACAAAAATTTGCGATATCGTACCCCAAGTGCTTAAAATCGTCGGTCTAACTGGCAAAGAAGGCCGCTATCCGCTGCAGCTTTCCGGCGGCGAACAGCAGAGAGTGGCAGTGGCCCGAGCCCTGGTTCATCGGCCTAAAATCTTAGTCGCCGACGAGCCTACTGGCAATTTGGATTCATATAATACCCAGGAAATAATTGAATTACTTTTAAAAATCAACGAGTTTGGTACGACAGTAGTTTTAGTTACGCACAATAAGGATGTAATCAATTCAATTGGCAAGCGGGTTATAACTTTAGACAACGGAACAGTGGCATCCGATCAAAAAATTGGTAAATATTTACTCTAATTATGTTAATCATTTCAATTTTGAGAATTTTCTCTTTTGCCTGGCAAAGTTTTTGGCGTAATTTTTGGCTCTCCATGGTTACCATAACCATCATTGTCTTGACTTTTGTTTCCATTAATTTTGTTATTGTTTTAAATGTTGTCTCGGACGCGGCCATGCAAATTGTAAAGAATAAAATTGATGTTAGCGTCTATTTTCGGCCAGATGTTACCGAACCTCAAGTCTTGGAAGTTCAAAATTATTTGGCCTCCATGGCACAAGTCAAAGATATTGCTTATATCTCACAGACCGACGCTTTAGAAAAATTCCGCCAATTGCACCGCCAAGACACAACCATAATTGAATCAATCGAAGAAATCGGCAGTAATCCCATTGGGGCCACTTTACAGATTAAGGCTAAAAACATTGACGATTACCCGGTGGTGATGGATATTTTAAGCAATTCTAAATATAATGATTTAATATTAGATAAAAATTTTGACGATCATAAGGTCTACATAGAAAAAATTAAAGGTATCGCCGATAAAATCCGACAGGTTGGCTTGATCGCTTCGGGTGTTTTGAGTTTAATCGCGCTTTTAATTGTTTTCAACACCATCAGAGTCGCCATTTATACCCATCGCCAAGAAATTGCCATCATGAAACTGGTAGGGGCGACTAATTGGTTTATTCAAAGTCCATTTTTATTAGAAGCGGTTTTTTACGGCATAATCGCCTGCGCCATCTCGGTCGTAATTGCCTTTCCCGTGTTGAATTTAGTTCAGCCATATCTCAATAGCTTCTTTTTGACCAACGAGTTTAGTATTGCCACATATTTCACGCAAAATTTCTGGAAAATATTCGGATTTGAACTAATTATTATTATTTTACTAAACATCTTGAGCAGCTATATCGCCATTAGGCGCTACCTGAGAGTTTAACATTGACATTGACCCGTTTTCTGGTATATTTATTATCATCGTTTCTATCCCTCGGGGATCGTCTAATGGCAGGACAGTGGCCTTTGAAGCCATTAATCGGGGTTCGAATCCCTGTCCCCGAGGAATGGAAATGAATTTGATATTTTTTAAAAGTCAATAATTTAAATTTCTATGGAAATAATTACTTATTTCTGGCACTACTACTTATACATTCCACTTTTTAATTTTCTTATCTTTCTTTACAATAACTATTCAAATTATAATTTGGGTATTGCCGTCATAATTTTGACGGTTTTATTGAGACTTTTGCTTTTACCGTTTAGCATTTTAACCGAACAGAGCAAAATTGTCAGCGATAAATTAACTAAAGAAGTCAGGGAAATCGAAAAAGACTTTGCGGCCGACGTGGTTAAGAAAAAACAAATGATTCGTCTGGCGCTTAAAAAAAGAAAGGTCAGACCATGGGCCAAAGCCATTGTTTTAGGCGTTCAAGGCTTAGTCTTGTTTTTACTTTATCAAGTTTTTTTGGGGGGTATTAACACGGAAGAAAAGCTTCATCAGCTTTATCCGTCCATTATGCGGCCGGATTTTGTTAATACAAAATTTCTTTGGTTTAACGTGGGCCAAAAAGATTTACTGATCACGTTTATTGTCGCTTTATACATATTTGTCGACATTCTAATCCAGCGCTGGGGTCGAAGCTACAAGCTATCAAAAAAAGAACAGCTATTTTCTCTTCTTTTTCCGGCTTTTTGTTTTTTAATTCTATATTCCTTGCCTTCGGTTAAATCACTTTTCATTTTGACTTCATTGGTTTTTTCTTCTATAATATCTATGATTACAATATTTATTCAAATTACTTTAAAACAGGCGGAAAATAAGCCTCAAAAATAATAAAAATATGGCCGAAGACGGATTAGACAAATTAATGTATTCATTCGTGGTCGAAGATGTTTTGAAAGGGTTTTTCATTAATGTTCCACCCGGCTATGTGGCCTGCATATACGATCTAGGTAGGGGAGTTTTAAAAAAAATTTATAAGCCCGGACTTCACTTAAAAATTCCTTTCTGGCAAAGAGCAACCTTGTTTAACACTCAAACCTTGGAATATGATATCGGCAAAAAATATAATATTGATAAGCCGGAACTGCTCGGTGACCAACCAATTAATGCGTCGGCCAATGATGGCAAAAAAGTAACCATCGAAGGAACAATTTTACTTCGACTGGATCCGGAACAAATTCCTGAGATTTGGCAAAGTATCGGTCAAAACTTTGTAGAAAAAATTATTAGACCAACGATTCAAAGCCGAATGAGAATGATTGCGGCCAAATACAACCTGCAGGAAATGGCCACCACTAAAAGAGCGGAAGTGGAAATTGATGCTCGACAAGAATTGGAAAGAATACTTTATCCCCGCGGCATATTCGTGGAGAATGTTTTACTCAAGGAAGTTTACTAAGCCAAGTCAAACGGGCTCAAGCCCGTTTTTGCTATCCTAAAAAATATGAACATTTTTAGTCCCGCCTTCAAAGATGGCGGCGATATACCCAAATTATATACTTGTGCCGGCCAAGATATTAATCCGCCCCTGCAAATCTCTGACATTCCGGTGGGTACAGCCAGTTTATTATTGACTGTCGACGACCCCGATGCGGGCAACGACAACTGGCTTCATTGGCTGGTTTGGAACATTAATGCCGATACCGAATTAATTGATGAGAGCAGCGTCCCGACAGGGGCCGTGGTTGGTTTAAATGATTTTAAGCAAAATCAATGGCGTGGCCCGTGTCCGCCCAACGGCAGCCATCGATATTTTTTTAAAATATACGCCTTAGATTGCACATTGGATTTAGCCATTGACACTACCTTATTTAAAATTATGCAAATAATTAATGGCCACGTACTTGATCAGGCCAAGATGCATGGTAAATATGGGGAAAATAAATAGTCATTACTAATCGACGTAAAGTTATCCACAATTTTATCATTAACATATTTTTAAGAAAAAATTACCAACGCTTGTCAAGAGCTTAGTTGGGTAAAAAGTGTGAAAAACACTTTTTCATTTTTTTGCGGATAAAACATCCGATTTATACCCTAGAATTCAGTTGAACCCCCTTGCTTAATTTATAATCATCTGTTAAACTATTTTTATCATTTATGCAAAGTGAACAAAATAAAATCAGATTAGCTTTAGCCGGCGTTATTACTCTGGCTATTTTAGCTATATTAATTGATTTCCCTGGCCAACTGACAAAAACCGGTTTTCCTGTGCCATCGTTTTTGAATTTATCGTATCGACTAGGCTTGGACTTACAGGGTGGAACTCAATTGATATATGAAGCTGACTTAAGCAAAATTCCGTCGACAGAACAAGCCACTGCAGTCGAGGGAGTGCGAGATGTTATAGAAAGAAGAGTAAACTCATTCGGTGTAGCCGAACCTTTAGTACAAACTTCCAAGGTAGCCAATAATTACCGCATTATCGCGGAATTGGCCGGCATTTCAGATATCAATCAGGCGATTAAAATGATTGGCGAGACACCACTTTTGGAATTCAAGGAACAAAATCCCAATCAACAAATTACCATCACCGAGGCACAGAAGAAAGAAATGGACGCTTCAAATGCTACTATAGAAAATACGGCCAAAACCGTTTTAAATGAAGCTTTAAAATTTGGATCTGATTTTGGCGCTTTGGCGACAAAATACAGCGAAGATCCTGGCTCTAAGGATAATAGTGGGAGCCTGGGTTTTGTTAAAAAAGGTTTACTTGATCCGTCATTTGAACAAGTTTGTTTTAATGAATTAAAAAATGGCGAGATTGCGAATAAACTAACAAAAACGGCATATGGTTATCATATAATTAAAAAAATAGATGAACATGGTTCTGGTGATAGCCGAGAAGTAAACTGTAGTCATATCTTATTGAAAACCAAAAGTGAAAAAGATTATGGACAAGCCGTTGATCCATGGCTCTATACTGGTTTAACCGGCAAACAACTGGTAAAAGCCCAGATTGCTTTTGATCCCAACACGCAAATACCACAGATCAGTTTAGAATTTAACGACGAGGGCAAGGATTTGTTTGCGGCTATTACTACCAGAAACATCGGCAAGCCAGTGGCAATATTTTTAGATGGCTCAGCCATAAGCACTCCGACCGTACAAGATGCCATCAAAGACGGTAAGGCCGTAATTAATGGCAAATTCACTATCCAGGAGGCCAAATTACTAGCCCAGAGATTAAATGCCGGTGCCTTACCCGTACCAATTAATTTGATTTCGCAAAAAACCGTTGGTGCTTCATTGGGTAATGAATCAGTGAACCAAAGTTTGAAAGCCGGTATCTTCAGTTTGATCTTAATCTGTCTGTTTATGATTTTATATTACCGTCTGCCGGGTATTACCGCTTCCATCGCCTTATTGTTCTACGGTTTGGTAGTCTTAGCGATTTTTAAAATACTAAATGTAACATTAACGCTGTCGGGCATAGCCGGATTCGTTCTTTCGCTTGGTATGGCAGTTGATGCGAATGTTCTGATTTTCGAACGCTTTAAAGAAGAGATCAGATGGGGTAAACCATTTTCTTTGGCCATTGATGAAGGTTTTAAGCGCGCCTGGTCATCCATTTTTGACGGTCACGTCTCGACTTTAATCTCCTGCGCTATTTTAATGTGGTTTACTACCAGCATGGTCAAGGGCTTTGCTATCACCTTAGCCATTGGTACTTTAATGAGTTTGTTCTCAGCCGTGGTAGTTACTCGTCTGATTGTTAAGTTTATAACTCGAATCAAATTTTTTAATCATCTTTGGCTTTACGGCGTCAGAAAAAAACAAGTTAAGAACTAATATGATTTCAATTATCAAACAAAGAAAAATCTGGTTGTCACTTTCAACCATAATGGTAATAGCCAGTATAATTGTTTTTGCCATGTATGGCCTGAAACCGGGAATTGATTTTACCGGCGGCAGTTCGCTGGAAATCAGTTTTAATATTTCTCGACCCACCAAAGATAGCTTAAGCGAAACCCTAGCCCCGCTAGGTTTAACTAATTTAATCATTCAGCCGGTCGGGGACAACGGATACAACATCAGATCGAAAAGCATTGATGAAAAAACTCATCAAGACGTATTAGCGGCTTTAAATAACAAATATAAACCTGCTGACGCGGCGGCGGATACCAAAATTTTGGAAGAAAAAAGTTTTGATTCAATTGGCCCAACTGTGGGTCAGGAATTAAGAAATAAATCTATTTGGGCGATTATCGTTGTATCATTTGCTATTATTGCCTATATCGCTTTTGCTTTCCGCAAAGTATCCAAACCCATTGCTTCGTGGAAATATGGTATCATTGCTGTAATATCTTTAATGCACGACATAATAATTGTGGTCGGGGCCTTTGCCTTGTTAGGTAAATTTTATGGCCTAGAGGTTAACGCGCCTTTTATCGCCGCCTTGCTGACCATATTCGGTTATTCAAATAATGATACTATTGTTGTTTTTGATAGGATTCGTGAAAATCTTAAACGCCGGGTTGGCGAAGACTTCGACAAAGTGGTTGATGCCAGTATTAATGAAGTTATTGTGCGTTCAATTAATACTTCTTTTACCGTCCTGCTAGCTTTATTTGCCATCTTTGTTTTTGGCGGTAAGTCTATTCATGACTTTACCCTGGCTTTAATTATTGGCGTAACCATTGGTACTTATTCTTCAATCTTTCTGGCCAGTCCGCTACTGGTGGTTTGGGAAAAGTTAGCTTCAAAAAAATAATTTAAACCAAATATAAAAAATGACTTTACAAAGTCGTTTTTTTATATTCTAATTGATTATTATCTCTAAATAGAGGTCAACTTGACGTAGAAGAACTTTTATGATATACTAAATTAGATTGAAATATGGTATATCAAATATCATCAATTATTTAGTAAATTTAGCTATTTTTAGTCAACTAAGACCAAAACAATATGGATAATCAAAACTCAATTCTTGATAAAATAATCGAAAGTCAAGAAAAAAGACAAGCTTCACAATTCAATCCGAACGAATTGGTAGGTAATTTATTAAAAAATTTATCTAACAAAGAAAGCGATATTTTAAGCCGTCGTTTTGGTATCCTGGGAAAAAAGAAAGAAACCCTTGAAGAAATCGGAAAATATTATGAAATCACTCGGGAAAGGATCAGACAAATTGAAATGGCCACCATCAAAAAGCTTAAGGAAATTAAAAGTTTTCGTCAAAACATTGAGACTGCCGAGCAGCATATCACTCATTTACTGGAAAATCACGGCGGCATCATGGAAGAAAACTTCCTACTCGACGAAATTGGTTATAACGACGAATCCCAAAATCAATCGGTGCGTTTTATTCTCAATCATTTAATTAATGATAAAATTGACGCCATTAAAACGGACGACGATTTACTTAATGCCTGGAAATTGCCGGTTTTGCCGACCACCATGGTTAAGGAATTAATCAATGAGCTAGTGGAAATCATTAATTTGGAAAATAAACTTTTGAAACTTGAAGATTTACTTAACCATTTACAGAGTCGCGATTTTTACAGCAACAACAAGGGTCAAATTTTGTCTTTAAAACTTGGCGCGAGTCAGGATCAATTAGAAAAAGAGATCGACCAGGTGATTCACTCCTACTTGAAAGTAGCCAAAAACATTGACCAGAATATTTTGGGTGAATGGGGCTTATCAAGCTGGAATTCAATTTCGCCCAAACGTATGAGTGATAAAATTTATTTGGTTTTACGCAAGGCGGAAAAACCCCTTCATTTCGTCGAGATTACCGACTTGATCAACCAATCTGGCTTTGATAAAAAAACTGCTTACCCGGCCACCATTCACAATGAATTGATTTTAGATGAACGTTTTGTTTTAGTCGGCCGAGGAATTTATGCCTTAAAGGAATGGGGCTATAAAAATGGCACAGTGATTGATATTATTGTTGATATCCTTAAAAATTCCGATCAACCGATGAGCAAAGAAGATATTACCAAGGCAGTTTTGGATCAAAGAATCGTCAGAAAAAGCACGATCGATTTGGCTTTGACCAATAAAAAAATTGTCAAAAAAACTGCTGATGGCAAATTTACTTTGAATACCGAAACGAGTAGCTAAAAGCTAAAAAATATACTATAATAAAAACAAAAAGAAAATAATTTTATTTATGGATATTGTTATTGATTTCTCAGGCATCCCGACAGAAAACCCAATTGCCTTTGGTTGGTGGTTTTTTAAGAATATCGGCTGGATTTATCCAGTCTTTTTAATTGTCGCCGGTATGCTGGAATTGTGGAAGAACTGGTTAAAAACCAAGTACCGTGAGGCGAGAAAATATATAGTTTTGGCTGTTGATGTTCCAAAAAACATTGAAAATGGGCCACAGAGCGTTGAACATATATTCAACCAACTGTCTGGCGCCCAACAAGGAATCGGTCGTTATGAAAAATGGTGGACAGGTGAAATACCCGACAGCTTTTCTTTCGAACTAATCAGTGTCGGCGGCTACATTCAATTTATGATTCATACCTGCGTTCAATATCGTGATTTGGTGGAAGCTATCGTCTACGCGCAATATCCTGATGCGGAAATTATGGAAGTTCAAGATTATGTTAATGATTATAAAAAAATAAGATTTCCCAACGATGAGTATGAACTCTGGGGCACGGAACTAAGATTAGCTAAGAAAGAATTTTATCCGATTAGAACCTACCCGGAATTTGAACATAGCACCGAGGGCTTTAAAGACTCAATGGCCGGCTTACTGGAAGCCTTGACTCGCATTGGACCGGGCGAACAAATTTGGGTGCAACTTGTTATTACGCCGGCTGACAACAGTTGGATTGAAAGTGCCAAAATAGAAGTTAAAAAGCTTATTGGTGCTAAAGTCGAACAAAAGAAAACCTGGGCAGACAAAGTTTTTGATTTCCCGGACAGTATTATAAAGACTGTTTCTGAAAGTATTGCTTTAGGCAGTGGCGCCGAAGCGAGCAAACCGGCAGCCAAAAGCGATGATCCACCTTCAAAAATTCAGCACATGTCTTATGGCGAAAAAGTGGTGGTGGAGGGAGTCGAAAAGAAAATCAGTAAAATCGGTTTTCATACGAAAATCAGATTGATTTATTTGGCAGAAAAAACGGTATTTAATAAAGTCACGCCTAAAATTATCATGGGTGGTTTCAAGCAGTTTAACACCCTAAACATGAATTCCTTCAAGGCTGACCCGAAGTCCAAAACTGGTGGCATGGTTTTTTTGAAAAAAAATCGTTCAATTGCCAGAAAAAATAAAATTATCTATCGTTATAAAAATCGTGGACATTTCCTTGAACCTGGGGTGTATGGTCAAATTCTGAATTGCGAGGAATTGGCCACAATTTATCATTTCCCAACTCTTAACGTAAAGGCGCCAATGTTAAAGAAATCTGAAGCGAAAAAAGCTGAACCGCCGATTAGTTTGCCCATTGAAGTTTTCAGACCGGTCAAATTACAGGAGAATACTTCAACGGTTAAGGCTGAACCGCCAACCGATTTGCCGATTGGCTAAAATTAAATTAAAATTATTTTCATGGACGAAGAAAAACAAACACTAAAACCAACTGAAGAAAAAAATGACATCGTTTTTTTTGCTGAAACAAATTTTCGCAATAAGCGCGTAAAATTTGGCATAAAAAAAGATGATCGTCGCCGCCACATGTATCTGGTTGGTAAAACTGGCATGGGTAAATCAACAGCCATGGAAAATATGATTATCCAGGATATTATTAACGGCGAAGGCGTGGCCTTGGTTGATCCTCATGGCGATTTTGCCGAAAAGATCCTTGATTATGTACCAAATTCACGCATTAACGACGTTATCTATTTCAACCCGGCTGATTATAATTACCCGATTTCTTTTAATCTTTTAGAATCAACTTCATCCGAACACAAGCATCTTATTGCCTCGGGCCTGATTGGAGTTTTTAAAAAACTTTGGGCTGACTCCTGGGGCCCTCGGCTTGAATATTTATTGCGCAATGCCATCTTGGCACTGCTGGATTATCCGGGCAGTACCTTGCTTGGGGTAATGAGAATTTTAACTGACAAAAGTTATCGCCAAAAAGTCATTACCAAAATTCAGGATCCGGTGGTTAAATCATTCTGGGTTGAAGAATATTCAAAATATCCTCAGGCCTTTCAAGTCGAAGCCATTGCGCCAATTCAAAACAAAGTTGGACAGTTTTTATCAACGGCCATGATTAGAAACGTCGTCGGCCAGGTCAAATCTTCCATTGATATCAGAGAGATTATGGATGAGAAAAAAATTCTCATTATGAATCTTTCAAAAGGCAGGGTAGGGGAAGACGCCTCCGCTCTTTTGGGAGCCATGATGATTACCAAGATTCAGCTGGCGGCGATGAGCCGTATTGATACGGCCGAATCAACACGTAACGATTTCTATCTCTACGTCGATGAATTTCAAAATTTTGCTACCGAATCATTTGCCACTATTCTATCTGAGGCTAGAAAATACCGATTAAACTTGATTATCGGCCATCAGTACATTGAACAACTGGACGAAATTGTCCGGGCTGCCGTTTTTGGTAACGTCGGAACTTTAATGTGTTTTCGCATTGGCGCGGCCGACGCCGAGTTTTTAGCCACTGAATTTGCGCCTTATTTTGTTGAAGAAGATTTGGTTAATCTGACAAAATTTGACACCTACATGAAATTAATGATCGATGGCGTGGCTTCCAGCCCATTTTCTGCCACCACCTTACCACCTTTGGGTCAATCGGTTTGGACCGGCAATAAAGATAAAGTTATTGCCGTCTCACGTGAACGCTATGCCAAACCTCGAGCGGTAGTGGAGGATAAAATTATTCGTTGGAGTGGCATCGGTGGATATGAAGATGATGATGAAACGGAATCAACGATAAAACCTCAGCTACCAACCAGTGCAATACCCAAAGCTATGCCCAGATTGGATGAAAAAACTCCGGCCTTTGAACCTATTGGCCTAGAAGAAAAAAAGAAAAAGAGAAAGAAGAAAAAAAGAAGCACCAATTCCGATCAGGCTGGCTCGACAAAAAAGGATAAAGAGACTTACCCGGCTCAATGTTATGAATGTGGCCAACCGACAGAAATTTCTTTTAAACCAGACGGTATTCGGCCAATTTATTGTCAAACATGTTTTCAAAAAATTCGTGAAAAAATGCTCTACAGTAAGACCAGTGAACCAAAAAATATGGAACTAAAGGAGGTCGAACCCAATTCACCAGGTCCGGAAATTTCTTTAAGTGAAGCCCTAAAAAAACCGCTTCAACATTTTGAACAAAAAAATAATCAAGCTCAGCCGTCGGCCAAACCAAAAAATTTGATCAAAGATGACAATAATCAAGATGAACCAGCCGATGACAAGCTGACACCGATTGAAGAAATCGTCCACCACTCCATGTCTTTAGCGACCAAACAGCTTGAGGTTAAGGATGAATCAACCAAAAAAATTAAGCCGGGCGAGGTTATTAAATTTTGACATTAAAGTAATTATTCTATAAAATTATAAGGCTAATTAGTCTTTTTTTATTCAAAAATATGAAAATTGCTATTATTGGAACCGGCTACGTAGGACTAACCACAGGTACTTGTTTGGCCGATTTAGGCCAGGAAGTAATTTGCGTCGACAACAACCCCGAAAAACTGGCTAAGCTCCAGGCTGGCCAATCACCAATATTTGAACCTGGCTTAGAAGAGATAATGCAGAAAAATATTGCGGAAAAAAGACTAAGCTTTGTCAGTCACATTGAACAGGCGATTAAGGATTCCGAAGTGATATTTATCTGCGTCAATACTCCGCCAAAAAATGACGGTCATGCCGATCTCAAATATGTCGAGCAGGTGGCCCGAGAGATTGCGCAAACCCTCAATGGCCAATACAAAGTCATTGTTGATAAAAGCACAGTACCAGTTAAAACAGCGGAAAAAGTTAAAGAAACTATTTTAAAATACCGTCCCGATGCTGATTTTGATGTCGTCTCTAATCCTGAATTTCTGCGCGAAGGCAGTGCGGTTAAGGACACGCTAGAGCCGGATCGGATCGTCATCGGCGCTGACACGCAAAGAGCCAAGGATAAAATGCTTGAGGTCTATAAACCCATTATCGAAAAAACCAAAGTACCGGTAAAATTAGTGTCCGTGCGCAGCGCCGAACTAATTAAGCATGGAGCTAATACATTTTTAGCCACCAAAATATCTTTCGCCAACTTAATCGCCCAGACTTGCGAAGAAGCCGGAGCCGATGCCCTTGAAGTCCTAGAAGCAATTGGCTTGGATGCAAGAATTGGCAACCAATTTTTAAAACCCGGCATCGGCTTCGGCGGCAGCTGCTTTCCTAAAGATATTGCCGCCTACAAAAAAACTTTGGAAATTTTTGGTTTAGATAAATCTTTTATTGAAGCGATTGAAAAAATTAACTCCCTGGCTTTGAAAAATTTTCAAAGAAAAATCGAGCGTGAACTCTGGGTTTTGGATGGAAAAATAATTGGCGTCTTGGGTTTAGCATTCAAATCTAATACTGATGACATAAGAAACGCTCCCGCCCTTAAATTAATTGAAAATTTAAAAAATGACGGGGCGATTATCAAAGTCTATGACCCTCAAGCCATGGAAAATGCCAAAAAACAATTGCCGGACCTGGACTATAAAAATAATTCTTACGAAGCGGCTCAAGACGCCGAAGCTTTAATTATTTGCACTGAATGGGACGAATTCAAAAATCTTGACTTAAACCGAATAAAAACTTTAATGTCCACACCAATAATTTTTGACGGAAGAAATATCTTTAACCCAAAAACAGTGTCCGATCACGGTTTCAAATATTTCGGCGTCGGACGATAAGTTTCATAAAAAATAGAAGCGCCCAGCCGCTTTTATTTTTTTATTTTCACCAATAATGTTATAATTATTTAATGAAGCAATACTTATTAGCTTTATCGACCCTGACCGGAACTATAATTGGCGTCGGATTTTTTGGGTTACCTTATGTCTCTTCACGCATCGGCTTTTATCCCATGCTATTCTATTTTTTCTTCTTAGCCTTAATCTCAATTTTAGTGCATCTTATTTTTTCAGAAATTTGCCTTAAAACTCCCGGTAACCACCGCCTGCCCGGTTATGCGCAAATATATCTAGGCAAAGAAGCTAAGTGGCTCTCGGTTTTTAGCACCTCGTTGGGTCTTTTTGGCTCAAATCTGGCCTATATTATCGTTGGCGGCAGCTTCTTGGCTGGTTTATTAATGCCAATCTTAGGCGGCAATTTATTAATATATACCTTAATTTATTTTAGCGTAGGGGCAATTCTGGTTTATTTCGGCTCAAAATCAATTTCTGAATTTGAATTTTTTGGTTTGGCAATATTCTTTATCGCTTTTATCTTTATTTTTGTTGTTAGCCTAAGACACATTGATATTGCCAATCATCTAACGGCAAATTTTAGTTTGGTAAATTTATTTTTGCCCTACGGTATAATTCTTTTTTCTCTTTCCGGCATGTCAATTATTCCGGAGATTAAGGAGTTATCCCATGGCAATAAAAAAAAGATGAGAAGTTTAGTCATTAACGCGATCATTATTTCAACTCTAACCTATATCGCTTTTGTTTTTATTACCCAGGGCGTTTGTGGCAATAAAACCACTCCGGACGCTTTAGATGGCTTAAAAAATATTTTGGGCTATAGAGTTTTAATCGCCGGTTTTGTGGTCGGTGTCATTGCCACCTTTACTTCATATATATCTTCGGCTCTGACTTTAAAGAAAATTTTTAGCTTTGATCTAAAACTGCCGCAAATTTTGGCTTGGCTTTTAGCCAGCTTCGTACCAATTCTTTTGTATTTTCTCGGCTTAAACGATTTTATAAAAATTATTGGTTTTATCGGCGCAGTAACATTAGGCATTGATAGCATTATGATTTTCTTGATTTACTTAAAAGTCAAAATAAAATTCAGCGATAAAAACGAACCCATAATATCCCTGCCAAAATTTGCAGTATATGTTTTATCAGCAATGTTATTAATTGGGGTTGGCCTTGAGCTGCTCACTACTTTCAAAATTCTAAAATAACTAAAATATTTATTCATTTGACCATTTTGGTCTTTTTTAATACTTGACACAGTCAAGGCAATATTATAAATTACAATTAGCACTCATTCCTTAAGAGTGCTAATAAACATATGATAAACCCCCAAAAATTAACCAATAAGGCCCAAGAGGCATTGCAAATTGCCCTGGAATTAGCGTCACAACGCAATCAGCAGCAGATTATGCCGGCTCATTTATTTTTAGCCTTAATTGAGCAAACCGATGGCATCGTTTTATCAGTCTTAAAAAAGATTGAAGTGAATATCGATCAACTTAAATTACGCTTAAATAAAGAAATCTCGAGCCTGGCTGAAATTACTGGTTCAGGTCTAAATCAACAATTCATTGATCAAAAACTTCAAGGAATACTAATCCAATCCGAGAAAGAAGCAAAAAATCTTGGTGACGAATACGTCAGTACTGAGCATTTTCTTTTGGCAATTACGGAGGCAAAAATTGAAATTTCAGAATTTTTAAAATTGTCCGGCGTCGAATATGAAACTGTGCTTAAAGTTTTAAAAGATATTCGCGGCAATCATCGCATCACCGATCCGGAACCGGAAAGCAAGTACCAAGCTCTCGCCAAATATGGCGTCAATTTAACTGAGCAGGCCAGAACTGGCAAACTTGACCCCATTATTGGTCGTAATCAGGAGATTCGCCGCATTATGCAGGTCTTGTCAAGAAAAACCAAAAACAACCCTGTCTTGATCGGCGAACCGGGAACCGGCAAGACTGCCATCGTCGAAGGCCTAGCCCAAAGAATTATTGCTGGTGACGTGCCGGAAAGCATTAAAGGCAAAGAAGTCATCGCTTTAGATATCGGCAGCCTGGTAGCGGGTACAAAATTTAGAGGCGAATTTGAAGATCGTTTGAAAGCCGTTTTGAAAGAAGTAGAGGCCGCAGAAGGTAGAATTATTCTTTTTATCGATGAACTTCACCTGGTCGTTGGCGCCGGCGGCTCAGAAGGAGCGGTTGACGCGGCTAATATGCTCAAGCCCGCTCTGGCTCGAGGCAGCCTCCACGCGGTTGGCGCCACCACTCTAAAAGAATATCAAAAATACATTGAAAAAGATGCTGCCCTGGAAAGACGTTTTCAGCCGGTTTTAGTGGGTGAACCAACCCTGGAAGATACTTTAGCAATTTTGCGCGGCATTAAAGAAAAATATGAGATTCATCATGGAGTTAAAATTACCGACGGGGCTTTAGTGGCCGCCGCCAATCTTTCGAGCCGCTACATTACCGATAGATTTTTACCGGACAAAGCTATTGATTTAATCGATGAAGCCACTTCCGCCTTAAGAATGGAAATTGATTCCATGCCCGACGAATTGGATATTCTGAAGCGAAAAATCACCCAACTAGAAATTGAAAAACAGGCTCTCAAAAAAGAAAATAATGATTCAGCGAAGAAGAGACTCAAAGCTTTAGAAAAGGAATTGGCTAATTTGAAAGAAAAAAGCGGACAAATTGAAATTCATTGGCAGAATGAAAAAAACTTAATCAAAAAAATTCAAGCAAACAAAAATCGGATTGATCAATTAAGAAATGAAGCGGACATTGCCGAACGTAAGGGCGAATTAGACAAAGTCGCTGAGATTAAATATGGTCAAATTCCGGCTTTGGAAAAATTAAGCAAGGAGATTTCCAAAAAATTAGCGGGAGTTCAAAAGGATAAAAAAATTCTTAAAGAAGAGGTAACCGAGGAAGATATCGCGACTGTAGTTTCTCGTTGGACGGGTATCCCGATAAATAAAATGCTGCAAAGCGAGAGTCAAAAATTAGCCCACCTTGAAGCCAAATTAGAAGAGAGGATAGTTGGTCAGAAAAAAGCTATCGTGGCCATTGCCAAGGCCGTTAGACGCTCCAGGGCAGGGATAGCAGAAGAGAATCGTCCAATCGGTACCTTTATGTTTTTAGGTCCAACCGGCGTCGGTAAAACCGAAACTGCCAAAGCCTTGGCCGAATTTATGTTTAACGACGAAAAATCATTGGTACGTGTTGATATGTCAGAATACATGGAAAAGCATAGTGTGAGTAAGATTATTGGCTCGCCGCCAGGCTATGTCGGCTACGAAGAAGGTGGTCAATTAACCGAAATCGTTAGGCGACGACCTTATTCTGTTATTCTTTTCGATGAAATCGAAAAAGCCCATCCGGAAATTTTTAATATTTTGCTGCAGATTTTGGATGAAGGTCGTCTCAATGATGCCAAGGGTAGAGTAATAAATTTTAAAAACACCATCATCATTCTGACTTCTAATTTGGGAAGTGATATTATTAAAGAATACGCGCTGGGTTTTACCGATCATAAACGCGAAGAAATCCTTGACCAAAAAGATATGGAGGAAAGGATTACCGAAATTCTCAGACACTCCTTCAAACCGGAATTTTTGAATCGGCTGGACGAGATAATTGTTTTTTCCACTTTGGATCAAGTCAACATTAGAAAAATTGTTAACCTCCAATTACACCGAGTCGCCAAAAGACTTAAGGATAAAGAAATAAACGTCGACTTTAGTGAAAAATTAAAAGATTTTCTCGTTAAAAAAGGTTATGATCCAATTTATGGCGCGCGGCCACTCAAGAGAGTAATTCAAGATAAGGTTTTGGATGAACTAGCCATGAAATTAATTGAAAACGTCATCATACCCGGACAAAAAGTGAAAATAGACGTTAACAATAAAGAAGAAATTGTCATTAAGTAAAACAAAATAGCCCGAGCGGGCTATTTTGTATAATTAATTTCGGCTTTTTTCTTCCGAATTAGTATTCTTCCGCCTCACCTTCATCTTCATCGTCATCGTCTAAACCTTCTTCATCTAAATCTTCATCCTCAGAAAGATCATCATCACCCAAATCGTCATTGGCGGTTGTGGTTAATTCTTCATCATCAAAATACATTAATTTTTGCTCCTTTTGACTTGGCAAATTTTTTGTTGCCGAAGCCTTAATTATTAATTTTAAATATTTAGTTAAAAAAAATATAACAAATGCTTAAGGCACTGTCAATAGGGGGGTGTGGACTAATTATCTACCCCTTTATAACTTGATATAATTGAAGGGTTATGGCTATAATTAATTTAGCAAATACCAGGCAATGAAACCAAAAAAATCAGAAAAAATTTGCATAGCTATGTCCGGCGGCGTTGACTCTTCAGCGGCCGCGGCTCTTTTGGTTAAGCAAGGTTATAATTGCATTGGTATTTTTATGAAACTCTGGTCAGAACCAAATTCTAGCGCTTGCCAAGAAAATAAATGCTGTTCAGCCGATGCTTTCGCCGACGCCAGAAAAGTTGCCCATCAACTTGGTTTTCCCATTTACACGCTGAATCTATCCCATGAGTTTAAAAAAATTATTGTTGATGACTTTTTAAAACAATACCAAAACGGCAAAACGCCCAACCCCTGTATTCGCTGCAATAAATTCATTAAATTTGATTTATTACTAAAAAAAGCCAAAGGGCTAGGCTGTAATTATTTGGCCACCGGACATTACGCTAAAATTACCAACAACAAAAATCATAAACTAGAATTACAATTGCCAAAAGACAAGCACAAAGACCAGACTTATTTTTTATACAACTTAAATCAAAGAAATCTTAAACATTTAATCTTTCCTTTGAGCAATTTAGAAAAAACTCAGACCCGACGCATCGCCCAAGATCAAGGTTTGGCGGTTTATCAAAAACCTGAAAGTCAAGAAATCTGTTTTGTGCCGGAAAAAAGTCATTATTCTTTTTTAAAAAAATACTTAAAGCTCACTCCCGGAAAAATTGTTGACGAGAAGGGTAAGGTTTTAGGCCAGCACGAAGGCTTGGCTTTATACACCCTGGGTCAAAGAAAAGGAATCAAAGTGGGCGGTATCGGACCATATTATGTTATTAGATTAGACAGAAAAAGAAATAATTTAGTTGTGAGCAATCAAAAGAATTCTCAGGAAATTAAAACTAAAATTTTTAAACTAGCTAATACTAACTGGATAAGCTCTCAAGCACCTTTAGCTAATCAAAAAATCAAGGTTAAGATTCGCTACCAGGCCGCACCCGTTTCGGCAAAAATCAAAAATAATTTGGTAACCTTGGCCAAAGCCCAAAGAGCCGTTATGCCGGGTCAATCAGCGGTTTTTTATCAAGGCCAAAGAGTTTTGGGTGGGGGAATAATCAACAAAATTATAAAATAAATTCAAAAAAACCATATCATTTTTTTCTTGAAAAATATTAAGATCTAGGCTAGAATAATCGATATGATTACTCGAGAAGAACTAATTAAAAAATACTTGGATTTTTTCGTTAAAAAGGGTCATGCCATAATCCCGTCGGCTTCTTTAATTCCGGAAAATGACCCCACGGTTTTATTTACTACCGCCGGCATGCACCCTTTGGTGCCATATCTTTTGGGTGAAAAACACCCGGCCGGCACCAGGCTTTGTGACGTGCAAAAATGCATCAGAACCGCCGACATTGATGAAGTTGGGGATAATACTCATTTAACTTTCTTTGAAATGCTCGGCAATTGGTCGCTGGGTGATTATTGGAAAAACGATATGATTGCCTGGAGTTTTGAATTTTTAACCAAAGAATTAAATATTCCTTTGGAAAAAATTGGGGTATCATGTTTTTCTGGAGACGCTGATGCGGCTCGCGATAATGAATCGGCCGAAGTCTGGCTTAGTTTGGGTGTGGCCCAAGAGCGTATTGCATTTTTGCCTAAAGAAGACAATTGGTGGGGTCCAGCCGGTGTAACCGGACCCTGCGGCCCGGATTCGGAAATGTTTTATTGGACCGGGCAAGAACCGGCGCCAATGATTTTTGATCCCAAAAATAAAAAATGGGTAGAGATTTGGAACGACGTATTCATGCAATACAATAAAAATTCTGACGGGACTTTCCAGGAATTAACTCAAAAAAATATTGATACCGGCATGGGCGTGGAAAGAACCTTAGCCGTCTTAAACGGTTTTGATAATACCTATGCCATTGCGCCGTTTCAACCGATTATTGAAAAGATTAAGTCCTTAGCCAAAAATGACAATGATTCATCGGTTAGAATTATTGCCGATCACCTCAGAGCCGCCACCTTCATTCTGGGTGATAATAAAGGCATCAGTCCTTCAAACTTGGATCAAGGCTATGTTTTAAGACGACTAATCAGACGGGCTATTCGTCATGGTAAAACCCTTGGAATTAATCAAAATTTCACCTCTGAAATTGCTAAGATTATCATTGAAGTATTTGCTCAGGATTATCCTGAATTAAAATCAAATCAAGCATTTGTTATTGATCAACTTAATCAGGAAGAAGAAAAATTTAGCAAAACCTTAGAAAAAGGCTTAAAAGAATTTGAAAAAATTTCTCAATCTGACATTAGTGGCCATGATGCTTTTATATTATTTACTTCTTATGGTTTTCCGCTGGAAATGACTAAAGAGTTGGCGACGGAAAAAGGTATTAAAGTTGATGAGACCGGTTTTAATGAAGAATTTAAAAAACACCAAGAGCTATCCCGAGTTGGCGCCGAACAAAAATTTAAAGGCGGTTTAGCCGACTCTTCCGAGACTTCTGCCAAAATGCATACCGCCACCCACTTAATGTTGGCTGCCTTAAGACAGGTATTAGGCGACCATGTCCTGCAAAAAGGCGCCAATATTACTCCCGAAAGAATTCGTTTTGACTTTTCTCATCCGGAAAAAATGACTCCGGAACAAATCAAACAAGTCGAGGATTTAGTTAACGAACAAATTTCAAAAGCCATTCCGGTTGTCTGCGACGAAATGGAATTGGCCGAAGCGAAGCAAAGGGGAGCGATGGGAGTTTTTGATGATCGCTACGGGCAAAAGGTTAAAGTCTATAAAATTGATAATTTTAGTCAAGAAATTTGTGGCGGTCCGCACGCTAATAACACCTCAGAACTGGGAAAATTCAAAATTTTGAAAGAAGAATCCAGTAGCTCAGGCGTACGCAGAATCAAAGCCATATTAGAATAAAATTATTTGAAAACAAAGATGGTTCTATGGGCCGTCTTTTTTATTGACAATTTTAGCGTTTGGAGTAATATATTTTATTGGTAACGCCACTAATCGCCTTACCGTGTACTCGAACCTTTAACCTAACAAGGAAACCGACTATGGCTGAGAGGAGAATATTCGCCGCCGAGATGACGATAGCCGAGGCATTGGCTCTGCATCCAAGGGCGGCCAAAGTGTTCAAGGCCTTTCATTTGGGCGGATGCAGACATTGCGCAATGAACGATATCGAAACGGTTGAGAAGGTTTGCTCATCCTATCACATCGACCTTAACGCATTTTTGGAGGCTCTGAATGCCCTGGTCGCCGAACATCCGGTGAAAAAGACTGGGTAAGAAGTTAATTGATCACAAACTTCCCACCAAATCATGCGGCCGCTGTCGATAAAGTGGCCGTTTTTTTATCTAAAACATATAAAAAATAATTATAAAAATCAATAATATTCAGCTAAAATTAGCTAAATATATATTGTTATCAAAAATGTCCCTGGCCTTTTCTTGACTTTTTTATTAAATTGAGATAACATTAAACAGTATTATTGACAAATAAAGGTAACCTGATATAATAAAAAAGGTGAAAATAAATACAATTCGTTTTATTTTCAATAAAATTCTAGGCTAGTTATCAGCGAATAAGAGCCAAGAATTTTATTTTTTTCTAAATTATGCCACAAGCATCAACACCAAGCAGTAAAGATTTCATCGAAATTAACGGCGAGGTCGACGAACTATTACCGGCCGCCACCTTCAGAGTTACTCTGGAAAATGGTCACGAAATATTAGCCCATCTTTCCGGTAAAATGAGAATGTTTAAAATCAGACTTTTGCCCGGTGACAAAGTTAAAGTGCAAATGACCCCTTACGATTTAACCAAAGGCAGAATAATTTATCGTTATTAAAATATGAAAGTTCGAGCATCCGTTAAAAAAATTTGTAAAGATTGCAAAGTGATCCGCCGCAATAAGCGTGTCAGAATTGTTTGTAAAAATCCCCGCCATAAGCAAAGACAGGGGTAATTAACTATACTAAATTACTATGGCTAGAATCGCAGGCGTAACATTACCAAAGGAAAAAAGAATTGAAATAGGTATTACCTATATTTTCGGTATTGGTCGGACTCAAGCGGCCAAAATCCTAAAAGAGGCTAAAATTAATCCAGACACCAGGGTTCATGCCTTAACTGATGAGGAAACCAATCGTTTAAGGGATATTATTGAGAAAAAATATAAGGTGGAAGGTGAATTAAGACGCGATATTCTAATGAATATCAAGCGTTTGAAAGAAATTGACAGCTACCGTGGTTCGCGCCACTCCCGTCATTTGCCGGCTCGCGGCCAAAGAACCAAGACCAATTCCCGAACCGTTCGTGGCAACGTCAGACGCACTGCCACTTCCGGCAAGAAGCCAGCTGGTCAAAAGACTTAATTTTAACGTGATTTTCTTATAAATTTCTATGGTAGAAGAACAAAAAACTATTGTCGCCGAAGACACCGCCCCAGCCGTCAAAGAGGAAACTCCGGCGGAAGTTAAGGCGGTAAGAGGCAAAGCAAAAAAAACTAAAAGGCAGGTTTCCACCGGCCGAGTTTATATTCAAGCAACTTACAACAACACTTTGATCACTTTTACTGACCAGACTGGCAATACTTTAGGTCAATGTTCCGCCGGTCAAGTTGGTTTTCGCGGGCCAAAAAAATCCACTCCGTACGCGGCCGGTATCATTATTGCCAAAGCCGCGGAAAAGGTTAAGCCTTACGGCTTGAAAGAAGTTAGTGTTTTCGTTCAAGGCGTTGGCGGCGGTCGTGAAGCGGCGATTAGAGCCTTAAACGTCAATGGTTTTATTGTTACTAGCATTCAAGATATTACCCCGATTCCACATAATGGTTGCCGGGCGAAGAAACCCAGACGCGTTTAATTTTTTTTATACTTTATTGAATATGCCAAAATCACTTGATCCAAAATGTAAAAAATGTCGCCGCGAAGGTGTTAAATTGTTTTTAAAAGGTGAAAAATGCAGCACCGCCAAGTGCCCAATCATTCGCCGCAATTACCCACCGGGAGCTCATGGCACCAAACGCAAGGGACGTTTAACTGAATATGGCACTCAGCTGCGTGAAAAGCAAAAAGCCAAAAGAATTTATGGTATTTTTGAGCGACAATTCAGAAATTATTACGAAAAAGCGGTTAACCAGACTGGCGATAGTCAGGAAAATTTACGCCGACTATTGGAAATGCGCTTCGATAACGTTGTTTATCGCATGGGTTTTGCGAAATCCCGCACTCAGGCCAGACAAATGGTTGGCCATGGCATGTTTTTCGTAAACAATAAAAAAGTTAATATTCCGTCATATCAGATGAAACCAAAAGATCAAATTTCTATCAATGAGCATAAGATAAAATCCAAGAATTTCGTTGATTTGGAAAAAAGTTTAGAGACCAAGGACACTATTTCCTGGATTCATGTTGATCCAAAAAATTTAAGCGCCAAGATCTTAAACGCGCCCAAGGGCGACGAGCTCCAGCAAACTTTCAATCCAAGACTAATTATCGAATTTTATTCAAAATAATTAACCCGATCTTTTTGGGAGGAAAAACTCTATGGAAAACATTCCTTTACCATCAAAAATTGAATTTTTAGACGGCCAAAAAGCCAACGAAGCCGTGCTTAGCATTCAACCGTGCCATCCTGGTTATGGTATTACGCTTGGTAATGCCTTGCGACGCGTTTTAATGTCATCCTTACCTGGAGCGGCCGTTACTGGTTTTAAAATTAAAGGGGTTAACCATGAATTTTCCGCCATACCCAACGTTAAAGAAGATATCGTGGAAGTTTCATTAAATCTAAAGCAACTGCGACTGAAAGTTTTTACGGACGAACCCGTCAGATTGGAATTAAAAGCCAAGGGCGAAAAAAAAGTTACCGCTAAGGATATTAAAAAATCCAGTGACGTAGAAATTGTTAATCCGGATTTATTGATTGCCACCTTAACCAGCGATTCCGCAGAATTGGATATGGAAATTATTGTCACTCGCGGCCGCGGTTATGTCGCGACGGAATCACGCGAAAAAGAAAACGCGGAAGTTGATCTGGTCATAATCGACTCAATTTTTACCCCCATGAGAAATGTTGGTATTCATGTCGAGAATGTCAGAGTCGGGCAGTTTACTAACTATGAAAATTTACTACTGACTATTGAAACCGATGGTTCAATTACGCCCAAAGAAGCAGTGGAGCAATCAACGGCCGTTTTAATTGAACATTTTAATTTTATTGCGGATAACGTCGCTTCAACCAAAAAAGCCGAAAAAGCTAAAGTTGAAGAGAAAGAAGCTGAAGAAGATGAGGATGAGGATGAAGAAGTAGAGGACGAAGACAATGAAAAGAAAGAAAAAAAGGAAAAGAAGGCTAAAAAACCTAAAAAAGAGAAGAAATAATTTTGGATAAAGATAATTATGAGACACCGCAAAAAAGGAAAAATTCTAGATCGTAAAAAAGCACCGCGTGAAGCCATGCTTAGAAACATGGTTACCAGTATTTTGTTTTATGAAAAAATCAAAACCACTAAAGCCAAGGCTAAAGCGGTTAAACCGATGGTAGAAAAAATCATTACTATTTCAAAGAAGAATGATTTAACTTCTCGCCGCAAGCTTTTGGAAGTTTTATATCATAAAAAAGCCGTGACTAAAGCCTTAGAAGTTATTGGTCCGCGCTATAAGGATCGAAAGGGCGGTTATACCAGAATTATTAACTTAGGCCTGCGTAAAGGTGATGGCGCGGAAATGGTTCAACTTGAATTAGTTTAAATTTAATTATCGATATGGATAAAAAGATTGTAAAAAAAGTTAAAAAAGTTTCAAAAAAGCCGATCATTAATCGAGCGGTTATAAAAATTGACGCGACCGACCAGGTTTTAGGTCGTTTGGCTTGCAATATCGCTAAGAGATTAATGGGTAAAGATAAGGCTACTTACCAATATCATATCGATAATGGTGATATTATTTATGTTACTAACGTTACTAAGTTGAAATTTTCTGGTAAAAAATTTGATCAAAAGGTTTATTATCATTACTCAGGTTATCCGGGCGGCTTAATTGAGACTCCCATGAAAAGATTATACGCCAAAGATCCGGCAAAAATTTTACACTTTGCTGTTTGGAATATGTTACCCAAGAATAAATTACGGGCTCAAATGATTAAACGTTTAAAAATTTCTAAGTAAATATGGTTAAAGCTGAGAAAAAAGTTAAAGAACCAATTGTGGAAAAAAAGCGTGTTAGACACAGCTACTTGTTTGCTGTTGGCCGACGCAAAAAATCGATTGCTCGGGTTCGTTTAATTAAAAGTGGCGAAGGCAAAATTACGGTCAATGACAAAGATTATGATAAATATTTCCCAACTTTTGAATTAGCCGAGAATTTACGTCAACCGCTTGAAGCCGTAGGCAAGCAAAAAGACTTTAATTTTTCCATTAAAGTTGCCGGCGGTGGCGCCAGAGGTCAAGCTGAAGCCGCTCGACACGGCATCGCCAGAGCTTTATTGATTTTTGATAAGGATTTAAAACCAACCCTTAAGCCGCTAGGATACTTAAAACGCGATCCAAGAAGAAAAGAAAGAAAGAAACCGGGTTTGAAAAAAGCCAGACGCGGACCACAGTGGGCAAAACGGTAAACACAACGTCTTATATAAAAAACACCTTGTTAATTCAAGGTGTTTTTGTTAATTGATAAAAGTTCCTAGATATGAGAAAATTAAGGCATAATTATTTATAATAAAATTATGGCTAAACTTCATTTTACCGCTGATGAGGCTAAATCAATCGGCGAACAACTAGGCGTTAACTGGTCTTTATTTGACGTTGAACAGTTTAGAATGGGTATGGATGTAGAATTAGAACATGGCACAGTAGATCCCAATACTAACGTCTCAAATGACGATCCCTTAATTACCGGCAAAATCACTTTGGCTCACTTGAACGAACTGAGAGATTATTACACTCGGTTAGCTCAAATGGAAATAGAAGGTGAGGCGTATTGGGAAAATAAATAATAATATTTGCGTAAAATGAAAAAATTAATTTTATTTTTTTCAATTTTTGGATTATTGATTGCCGGACCAGCTTTGGCGCAAGAAAAAATCGATAATTACTCCGTCCAAATTAAGATTAACCAGGATGCCAGCCTAGATATTCAAGAAAATATCAGCTACAATTTTGGCGATCAAGAACGGCATGGAATTTATCGCGATATACCGATTAGCTACCGCAACTCTTTTGGTAATTTTAATTTAAAAATCAGTGCTATTTCCGTCGTTAATGAAGCCGGCCAGGCCTACAATTTTACTATTAACAACAAGGGTTCGGATAAATCTATAAAAATTGGAGACGCTGACAAATTGGTTTCTGGAATTAAAACCTATATTATTAAATACAAAATTAACCGAGCCATAAATTATTTTGATGATCACGATGAAATTTATTGGAATGCGATCGGCGGTCAATGGCAGATTCCTATTGATCAGGCGAAAGTTGATGTTATTTTTGATTCAAATTTTGACAAAAATTTATTGCAGACAAAATGTTATTTTGGCGTTTCAAATTCCCAAACACCGTGCGACGTGGCTGGAATTTCAGATGATAAAAATCCTGGCGCCTATTTTTCACAAACCAAAATTAATCCAGGGGATTATTTAACTATCGTCGTCGGTTTTCCAAAAAATATCGTCAGCCAGCCCAGCTGGCAGCAAAATTTTATTGAAGCGATTCAAGACAATATAATCTTATTTTTGCCAATCGGGGTTTTTATTATAGTATTTATTGTTTGGTATAAAAAAGGGCGCGACCCTAAAGGCCGGGGAACAATCATTACTCAGTTTGACGTGCCGGACAATTTAACCCCGGCTGAAGTCGGCTTAATTGTCGACGGACGATTGAGTAATTTTGATATTTCATCAGAAATAATTTATCTGGCGACTCAGGACTACATCAAAATTCATCAGATTCCTGACAAAAGCATCCTTGATAAATTCAGCAAAACTGATAATTACATTCTAGAAAAAATTGATAAGCCAGAAAATTTCAATAATGAGTTTGACGGAAAAATTCTAAGCAGCCTTTTTTCTGCTTCATATCTAAAAGAGCATGAAATTGATGGCCAAATAGTTAAGGGCACAAAGCTTTCCAGTTTTAAAGAAGAGTTTGCCAAAGACTTGAAAGAAATCAAAAAAACTATTTTTGCGGCGGTAACTGAAAAAGGTTATTTTGCCAGCAATCCCAATACCACTAGAGGGGTCTATGTTGGCCTGGGTGTTGTTGTAATTTTTTTCTCATTTGTTTTTGGTGGAGCTTTTGGCGTATCGAGCGTAATCAGTTTGGGACTATGTGGTATAATAATTCTGCTTTTTGGTATAATAATGCCGAAAATGACGCAAAAAGGCGTTTTGACCAAAGAGTATATTTTAGGCTTGAAAAACTACTTAAACGTTGCAGAAAAAGATCGGTTAAATTTTCATAATGCCCCCGAGAAAAAGCCCGAAACATTTGAGAAGCTTTTGCCGTTTGCTATGGCCTTAAATGTTGAGAAGCAATGGGCTAAACAGTTTGAGGATATTTACAAGCAAAATCCTGATTGGTATGTTAACAGCACCAATCAAACCTTCAATGCAATAATTTTTTCCAATAATCTCAGGGCGTTTAGCACTGCCACCAACTCCATGTTTCAATCGACAAGCCAAGCGGCCAGCGGCGGTAGTGGCTTTAGCGGCGGCGGTGGAGGGGGATTCGGCGGTGGTGGCGGTGGTAGTTGGTAAATATTCAAATACAAATAAAGCCCCAGCGTTTGGGGTTTTATCTTGACTTTGTAATAAAAATATACTAATATTATCAATCAACATGGTTTTTAATGCGCTTAGCGCAAGGAGGTTCCCATGCAAAAGATTGCTTTCGACAATTCGTGGTCAGTTGGCGCTCTTATCATCGCCGCCATCAGCAGCCTCGCCAGTCTGCTGGCCTTGCTCTGGCAAGAGTTGGGGGTACGACTGTACTAAACCAACGCCACGCAACATTGCCCCCGAAATCGGCCGAGAATTATTTGGCCGATTTCGGGGGTTTTTCTTTAGTGATTAGCTGGCCACAAGCAGCGGCAATATCCTGACCCATACTTCTTCTAATGGTGGTTCTGATACCATTTTGAATGAGAAATTCTGAGAACTGCCTAATCTTAATATCCTGGCTCTTTTTTAATTCCGAAACCGAGATATCATTGCAGGGAATTAAATTTACTTTGACGTGACCGATTTTTTTCAGCAGTCTCAAAAGTTTTTTGGCTTCCACTAAAGAATCATTCAAACCTGAAATCATGATATATTCAAAACTTAAAAAATGACGGCGGTTGCCATATTTTTTTAAATAATTTCTTGACCAATCAATCAAATCCTGAAAATAATTTGTAGGGGTCGAGGGAATGATCTTTTTTCTGATTTCATAATCCGACGCATGCAAAGAAATGGCTAAACGAACATTAGGCCAATCTTTATCTAATAAAACCTTGGCTAGAATCGGAAATAGACCAATCGTGGAAACGGTAATGTGAGTTTCACCCAGACCGGCCATATCAACCAAAAGAGATACGGCTTTTTTAATATTTTCATAATTAGCCATCGGCTCTCCCATACCCATCACCACGATATTGGTAATAATTTTTTCGGATTTTCTACTATCCGCTAAAAATATCTGCCAAAACCGATATTGATCAACTATTTCGTCAACTTCGAGACTGCGGGTCAAACCCATGCGGCCAGTAGCGCAAAAACGACAACCCATGGCGCACCCAACCTGCGACGAAATACAGACGGTATATTGATTTCTGGAGTTTTCCATTAAAACAGTTTCGATCAAACTATCATCATTAAGCTTTAGAATCGCTTTGGCGGTTTGGTCCAAATTGCTCTGTAAAATCTTTACCGCTTGACAGCTAATAAAGTCGATTGACTCTAAAAGCTGCTCTCTCAAAGGTTTTGACAAAAAAGTAAAGCCATCCCAATCTTTTAATTTTGGCTCAAATAAACCTTTTTGAATTTGTTTAATTCGATAAGTTGGCTCAGAGGGGAATAGCTTCTTAAATTTTTCCTCGCGATTTTGTATTTTCATTGAATTATTCTAGCATTATTTTAAAAAAACTGAAAATTTCTAGGCATAACGAAAATTTCACAATCAAACCAAAAAAAGGTATAATTATGGGATAACAAAATAAAGAAAAAATCATGAGGGGAAGTGCAAAAATTACCACTATACTTTTTGTCATCAGCTGCTTTGTTTTGATATTCTTCGGTGCTTTAATTTATTTATCTTGGCAAAATAACGCAGGCCAAATCAGCGTTAATACCAATCAGCCCGATACTCCAGAACCGTCTCAAGCCGGCAAAGATTCAAAAACTGAAAATTCCTTTAATTTGGAAATGGTTAAATTCAACTCAGAACAAGATTTTAAGGACTATCTTAAGTCGACTGAAGGCTTAATGACCGGTTTTGCCGGTAACTTTGGGCAAAAAAATACCGCTATAGCCACCGACTCGGTTAGCACTCAAAAAGCTTTAATGCCAACTTCTTCGGGCTCAGATGAACAAGCCGGGACGGCTGAACGTTTTTCCCAAACCAATATTCAAGTCTCAGGTGTTGATGAGCCCGATATTATAAAAACCGATGGACAGAATATATTTTTTTCACTGGAGCCGCGTTACGGTATTACAACCGATACGGCCAATTCAATGGAAAAATCAAGATCATTAAGTCAAACTACATCCGTTAGTATTGCGCCTGATATGCCCCAACGAATTGTAGACTCATCAGTTAAAATCATCAAAGCCTTTAAGCCGGCTGATTTGAAAGAAATTTCATCAATTAACGAAAATGGTAATCTTTTACTAAATAATAATCATTTAATTGTTATTGGCAATAATAAAATTTCAGCCTTTGACGTGTCGCGCGCCAATCAACCAAAAGCTACCTGGCAGCTGCAGCTAGCAAGCAATGCTTACTTAACCGATTCAAGGCTTTATAATGGGTTAATCTATTTAATAATCAGAAAAAACATTTCTGATTTTTTACCTTGTCCGATTGAAGTGGTGTCTCTAAACAATAAAAAAATTAGCGTCGCCTGCCAAGACGTTTACCATCCGCAATCTCCAGTAAATATTGATGTAACGTATACGGTTATGGCCATTGATCCGCTCAATGGTGAAATAAAAAATCAAACGAGTTTCGTCGGCAGTGCCAGTCATTCATTAACATACATGTCGCAAAATAATATTTACGCTACTTATACTTTTTTTCCTGATGCGGTTAGTTTTATGTATGATTTTCTTGTCAGCAAATGCCTGGGTCTGGTTCCAGAATCGCTCATTGAAAAATTAGCCAAACTAAAAAGCTACGAAATTTCCAGCGCCGCTAAGATGACTGAGTTTAATCAAATTATGGAAAATTTTGAGCGCAGTTTGGATAATGATCAACAGCTTGAACTGGAAACAGAATTAACCAATCGCTTGAATCAGTATTTAACCGAACATCAAAGAGAGCTGGAAAAAACCGGCATTGTTAAAATTGGAATCAAAAATTTCAGTATTTTGGCTACTGGTCAAATACCCGGTGAACCTTTAAATCAATTTTGCCTGGATGAATACAAAAATATTTTACGAATTGCAACCACTATTTCAGGCGGGCTAATGGGTGCTACCAATCAAAGCGTCAGTGATGTTTATGCTTTGGATGAGAATTTAAAAGAACTTAGCTCGGTCAAAGATTTAGGCAAAGGCGAAAAAATATATTCCGCCAGATTTGTTGGCGACCGAGGTTATATTGTTACTTTTCGTCAGACTGACCCATTTTATGTTATTGATTTAACCGATCCAAAAAATTCAAAATTATCAGGTGAATTAAAAATTCCTGGTTTTTCATCATATCTGCATCCTATTGACCAAAATTTGATTATTGGTATTGGTCAAGAACAATCAAAGGTTAAGATTTCACTTTTTGATGTTTCTGATCCAGCTAATCTCCAAGAAAAAGCTAAATACATGGTTAATGAATATTGGACCGAGGTAGCCAACAATCACCACGCTTTTTTACTTGACGATAAACATCAAATATTTTTCTTGCCCGCCAGCCGAGGTGGTTACATCTTTTCCTATAAAGACGCGGAATTGGAATTAGAAAAAGCCGTTAGTCAGGAATCTGTGAAACGAGCGGTGTATATAGATGATTATCTATATATTATTTCAGAAAATAAAATTTCTGTTTTCAGTGAAATTACCTGGGAAAAAATTAAAGAACTTAACTTAAAATAAAGTATATGAGAATTAATTTTATTATTATTCCAGCTTTGGCTATTTTGACTTCGGTTCTTGGTAGCCAAATTACTAGTCAGGGGATGAGTTGGTATAAAATCATTAATCTTCCAAAAATGACACCTCCGGGCAGCATTATTGGTTTAGTTTGGACAATTATATTTATTTTAACCACCGTATCTATTCTGATTTATTATAATCAAAATAAAAGTCATAAATATTTTTGGCTAGTTATCGGCCTTTTTGTGGTTAATGCTTTTTTAAATGTTGCTTGGAGCTACTTATTTTTCGGCTGGCATTGGCTATTTTTATCCATCTTCGAAGCCGCGCTGCTGGGATTATCGGTTTTTGTTTTAATAATTTTAATTTGGCCAGTTTCAAAATTATCCGCCATCTTACTAATACCTTATGCCGCCTGGGTAAGTTTTGCTACTTACTTAACTTTTAATATCTGGCATTTAAATAAATAAATTTAATATGAAAAAGAATTTCACGCCTCTACTTATTTTAACGGCTGCGATTATTTTTGCCGCCGGCTCTTTTATGATTTATTCCGGCGCCAGAATCAATTCTCAAAAATCTATCACCAAAACTCCAGACACCACCAACCAACAAGACCAGGAAGTGCCCCAAAAGCTCGGCGCACAAATTGTCTGGATTGAAGGCGTGGTTGAATACCAAAAGGGTAACAATGCCTGGATGCGTGCCGAAAATAATTTAGAGCTAGAAGCCGGAGATTCAATAGAAACTTTTTCCAATGGCCGCGTGATAATTAATTTAGATGATGGCAGTGCTCTAAGGTTAAATTATAATACTAAAGTCACCTTAACCAGTCTTGAACCAAACCATATAGTCATTACTAACCAGAACGGCACCATCTACAATCGGATAGCTAAATCAGAAAGAATCTACGAAATAACCGACGGCCAAATTGTCTATCAATCTCTGGGTACTGCTTATCAGGTAGTCAATACAGACAAACAACAGGGGGTAGAGGTCTTTGAAAGCAAAGTAAAAGTGGTTAAATCAGATAAAACGGAGTTAACCATAGACCAGGGTAGCAAATATTACGAAAAAAATCAGATTAATAAGTCCGAAGAGAAAAAAATCGTTAAACTAGACACCAAGGCATTAGCTGAAGATAAATTCGTAGTCTGGAATAAGGAAGAAGATAAGAAAGTCAGCGACTATGCCGATCAAATGGGTGTTTTATCTGATGACAAAGAAACAGCCAGCGAAGTCAAAACCGAAGCTGATAAAAATTCTGAACCTCAAATGGCGCCTGCCGAGACATCAATTATCTTAACTGGCTCTGTCGCCAGTGATGGCCTGAATTTTTCTTGGAAAGTAAGTAACGTTAATGTGGACAATGGATTTAAACTAGTGCGTAGTACCGAAATTAACCCAGTCTATCCTGGCAATGACTACCAATATCTAACTAATGCCGCCACCAGGTCATACAAATGGAAAATGTCCGACGGTCAAACTTATTATTTTCGTATCTGCCAATATCTCGGCGGCAAATGCGGCAAATATAGTAATAATGTTAAATTAACTGCGCCAAAAAAAGTAACAGAAGCAACTGAAACCGAAGGCGATGTTACTAGTATTACCTTATCCGGCAGCCATGATGGACAGGTAAGTTGGAAAACAAACGGCTACTCCGAGCAAGGCTTCAAAATAGTGTGGTCAAAAATTTCTAATCCAACATATCCGTGCAGAGAATCGGATCAATACCAATACTTAAGTGATCCGGCCGCCAATTCAGCCACCCTTTCGGCCTTTGATGGCGAAGGCAGCTACTATGTGCGCGTCTGTGAATATCTCGGCGGTAAGTGTGGCATATACTCAAATCAAATAACCATTAATTTAA
The DNA here is from genome assembly GCA_041663485.1 of Candidatus Buchananbacteria bacterium. Lineage (GTDB taxonomy): Bacteria > Patescibacteriota > Patescibacteriia > Buchananbacterales > UBA6539 > 02-FULL-45-11b. The sequence goes on from JBAYMO010000002.1 coordinate 49,483, forward strand.
CTAATAATTAATTTTATGATTTCGACCCTCGCCTTTACAAAAATTCTCGGCTTGCCCTTAATAGCCTGGGGTGGCATGTTGGGATTAATTATGATGATTTTTGTCGCCGTAATTGGTGCACTTAATCTCCGCGGCATCAGGCTTTTAAATCTTAAATGGCATCGTGGCTTGGCACTTTTAGCTATTATTATCGCCATTTTGCATGGATTCATCGGCACTTTAGCCCTTTTAGGTTACTAACTATGAAAAAGAATGGCAAAATTATTATTATTGCTCTAGTTTTAATTGTTTTAATTTTGATTGTTTCTTTTTTTGTTTTTGTTCGAGGCAACCCTGATGCTTGGCTTTGTCAAAATGGCGAATGGATAAAATTCGGAAATATAGCGGCTGATAAACCAACAACTCTTTGTCCAAACGGTTTAAAGGTGACAGATAATACCTCAGGTTCTCCCGAAAAAATTGAAGTGGGTTTGGCTAATCCAGCGTCTGAGTATTGTCTGAGTCAAGCCGGGAAGCTTGAAGGACGAATTAATAACGAAGGGCAATACAACATTTGTATATTTAAAGATGATACCAGGTGTGAAGAATGGGCTTACCAAAGAGGTGAATGTCAGCCGGGAAAAAATATTGTAATTTTTAATTTAAGACCGAACCAAACCATCCCTTTTCCTTTTAGCATAATTGGCGAGGCTAGAGTTTTTGAAAATAATTTTAATTACCGCCTGAAAGACGAAAAAGGTAACATTATTGCTAGTGGTTTTAGCACTGCCCAAAGTCCGGACGCGGGTCAATTCGGTAGCTTTGAAATAAAAATTAATTCCTTATTTAAAAAACCATTGACCAAAAATGTTACACTAGAAATTTTAGATTTTTCGGCCAAAGATGGCAGCGAAATTGATCTTGTTAGCATGCCTTTGATTCTAGAAATAGGGGAAACATCCACGATTAATTTATATTATTCAAATAGCAAATTAGACCCGACTGTCAGTTGCAACAAAGTATTTCCGGTTAAAAGAATAATTCCAAAAACCGAAGCCATGGCTAGGGCAGCCATCGAACAGTTATTTTTAGGTCCAAACTCCCAAGAAGCCAGCGATGACTACAGCACCGCCCTAAATTATGGAGTAAAAATCCAAAACTTAAGTATCAATTCAGGCACAGCCAAAATTGATTTTGATGAAACTCTTCAATCTGGCGTCGGCGGTTCGTGCCGCGTTTCAGCCGTCAGGGCTCAAATTATCGAAACCCTAAAACAATTTTCTACCATTAAAAATGTGATCATTTCAATCAACGGTCGAACTGAAGACATCCTTCAACCTTAGTTCAATATCAGGAGGGCATGGCACCATGTTTGGATTAATCATCGTCGGTTTGTTAATTTTGTTTGGGCTGGTATGCTTGATTGTAGTTGGGTCAATCAACTATATCAATTACCGAGACATGCTCAGGGGTGGAGAAATAGACCCAATTCGATCCTGGCGCATTCTGACTTTTTTGCGCCCAACACACCCTCGGTCCTGAATCGCTATAGTAACGACAGGACTTTTTTCTTTGCTTGTTTTATTGATAAAAAATTACTATAATTACTTCATGACTAAACCAAATTTAGCCAAAAATACTATCTATTTTACCGCGGCCTTAATTTTCCAAAAAATTCTGGCTTTTATTTATTTTTGGTTTATTTCCAATAATCTGTTCGCTCAAGAATTAGGTCAATATGTTTTTGCTTTATCGTTTACCACCATGTTTTCCATTTTCCTTGACTTAGGCATTTCTCCGATTCTGACTCGCGAAGCGGCCAGAGAAGAAAATCAAGCCAACAAATACCTAAAAAACGTCATTGCCATCAAACTACCGCTGACGATTTTAACTCTAATCGCCGTTTGGCTGACAATCAATATCTCAGGCAAACCAGAACCGGTCAAACTTTTAATTTATTTGGCCAGTTTAATCATGGTTCTCGATTCTTTTTCATTTACCTTCTGGGTAATTTTTAGGGCCAAGCACAATTTAAAATATGAAAGTTTATCAACCATTTTAGTTCAAATCATAATTTTTACCTTGGGCTTAACCGCCCTTAAACTGTCCGGCCAAACCAAGTATTTAATTTTAGCTTTGCTAGCCGCCAGCATTTTCAATTTTTTATTTTCTGGCGCTTTGCTGAAGTTCCGACTTCATTATTCGCTTTGGCCCGAATATGACAAAAAAGTCGCCATGCATTTTTTAAAAATTTTGCCAGCTTTTGCTTTGTCCGGATTTTTTGTAAAAATTTATAACACTAATGATTCGGTATTGCTGAGTTATTTAAGTTCGGATCAGGCTGTCGGCTATTTTTCCGTACCAGCCAAAGTGGTCTACGCCCTGCAGCAGGTGATTCCCGCCGCCTTTGCCGCCGCTATTTATCCCACTTTTAGCTACTATTATACCAAGTCAAGGCAGCAGCTTGAACAGACATTCGAAAGAGCCTGGGCGTATTTATTAATTATTAGCATTCCGCTGACGGCCGGCATTCTAGTTTTAATTCCCGAAGTCGTGCGAATATTCTGGCCTAAATACGCTATTGTTGTTCCTACCTTCTACGTAATGAGTTTAGCCATACCTTTCATTTTTTTGGCTTTTCCCACCGGCTATTTACTTAACGCCTGCGATCGTCAAAAGAATACCACCATCAACCGAGGAATAATCACTTTTTTAGCCGTAGTTTTAAATATCAGCTTAATTCCATCTTTGAGTTTTTATGGCGCGGGTATTACCTTTTTAATCACCAACTTTGTTTTAGTGTTTTTAGATTTATATTGGGTAAGAAAGATTATCAAAATTGACTATCTTTATCTGATAAAAATAACCGGCAAAACTTTAGTTGGGGCACTAATCATGATCTTGTTTATTTTAACCACTCAAGATTATCTGCCTCTATTAATCCAAGTCGCTTTGGGTGGTTTAATATACTTCGGCTGTCTTTGGCTCATGAAAGGTTTTAGCGTTAAAGAAATTCTAAGTTTGTTTAAAAAAAATAATCAAGCCGCAATAAGCCCCGAGTAATTCTATGCCAAAAAATTTAAAAAAGTCACTCTTAATTACCTTGGATTTTCCCCCAAATTATGGCGGGGTGGCTAATTATTATTATAATGTTTGTAAAAATTTTCCCTCCGACAAAATAATTGTTTTGGCACCGATTTGGCCTGGTTCGGAAACCTTTGATAGCCGGCAAAAATTTACGATTATTCGCAGCGCCAGATTAAATCAAATCGCTAAAGCCAAATCTGGACTTTTTAATTTGTCTTCAAAATTTCAACTACTTGGCCTGATTAAAGATCTCTTGATCATTATTAAAAATCATAAAATTGAATTTATCCAGATCGGTCAAGTTCTGCCTTTGGGCAGTATGGCTTTAATTTTAAAAAGAAGGACGAAAATTCCCTTCATTTTCTACGCCCATGGCATGGATATTACTGTCCCTCAAAAAATCACCAGAAAAAAAATTATTATAAAAAAAATAATTTCTAAGGCCAAATACATTGTCGCCAATAGCTATTTTACCAGAAATGAACTGGCTAAACTTGGCGCCGATCGCGACAAAGTCGTAGTCGCTTATCCTTGCGCCGGATTAACGAGTCATCATGTCAGCGCCCAAGAAATTCAAAACTTCACCAATCAATACGAGTTGGGTGGTAAAAACATAATTTTGACTGTGGGTCGTTTGGTGGAGAGAAAAGGCCATGATTTGGTCATAAAATCTTTGCCTGAAATTCTCAAAAAAATCCCCAATACCATTTACTTAATCGCCGGCGACGGACCAAACAAAATCAAACTTCAATCTTTAGTTTCGGAAAAAAAACTAGGGTCTTATGTAAAATTTATCAGTTCGGTTAGTCATGATTTATTACCCGTGCTCTATCAAATATCCGATGTTTTTGTTATGCCCTCTAGGCAACTATCTAATGGCGACGTTGAAGGTTTTGGCACGGTTTATTTGGAAGCCAATCTTTTTGGTAAACCGGTAATCGGCGGCAAGAGCGGGGGAGTAACCGAGGCAATTTTAGATAAAAAAACCGGTTTGCTGATTAACCCAACCAGCCAAACAGAGTTAATTAACGCTGTTGTGTCTTTGCTGACTGACAAATCATTCGCTCATCGGTTGGGCTTTCAGGGCATGGAGCGAGCTCATCATGAATTTGACTGGCGTGCTCAAACTCAAAAAATAATTTCAATCCTTTCAAAATAATTATGCCAAAAATATCAATTGTTATCCCTATTTATAACTCGGAAAAAACCCTTAAGCCATGTTTAGAAAGCATCTTTAATCAAACTTTTAAAGATTTTGAAATTGTGGCCGTTAATGACGGGTCAACCGATCAAAGCAAAAGTATTTTAGATGCCTACCAAGATAAAATTAAGATTATTAATCAAAAAAACCAAGGAGCGGCCGCAGCTAGGAACACTGGCGCCAAAGAAGCAGTTTCACAATTTATAATTTTTTGTGATTCAGATATTATTTTAAAACCCGACGCATTAAAAAAGATGCACCAAGCTTTAATTTTACATCCTGAAGCATCATATGCTTATAGCGCTTTCATTTTTGGCAAAAAAACTTTTAAACTCTGGCCGTTTGATGCGGCAAAATTAAAAAAGATGCCGTACATTCACACCACCTCACTTATCAGAAAAAAAGACTTCCCGGGGTTTGACGTAACCTTAAAGCGCTTTCAAGACTGGGATTTGTGGCTAACCATGCTAGAAGATGGCCATCAAGGAATTTTTATTGATGAAATACTTTTTACGGTTAAGGCCGGGGGAACGATGTCAAATTGGCTACCAAAAATGTTTTATTACTTGCCGTTTTTGTCTTCAGTCAAAAAATACCAAAACGCCAAGAAAATCATTCAAAAAAAACATAATTTATATTAAGCAAGCCCTAAATATCAAAAGCAAGTTTAAATCGGCTTGACTTTTTTTTAATAATTTATTAATATCAATTTAACTTGCTGGCCAGACGACTTGAATAATTCCACCCCAATGGTGTGGTAAAAAACTTGTCGCTTCGGCCTTGATTTTTTTGAACAACCTGATTTTGGTCAAAATTAGGCTATAACCAAAAAAGCCGAAAGGAGGAAAAGCTTTTTTCTGTTCAAATTATATCAGCAAGGATCGTGGAAAATGAGACCTCAAGGAACGGCTCTGGATCTTTATCCAGAGACGCGGAGAAACAGCTCATGCGAGCAAGATTCGGCCCGATAGCGGCCACGACGATCATTATCGCGCTGACGCTCATGGCGATGAGCGCGGCGGCAGCGATTCCGGCGAATGCAAACACGGCGACGATGGCCTATAACGAGATTTCGGCCACGGCGATTCCGGCGACGACTTTCTGCGCGAGCGGCGCGGAGAACATGGCGGCGATGACGCAAATGGGAGTATGGCAGCACCCCATTCGCGCGATTTCCGTAGTCGTCGTCATCGGCACCTTCGACAACACCGAGGCCACGACCGCCAATACCGCGTCAAAGGACATCGGACAAAATCCGTTGAACGCGGTGATTCGCGGAAACACGGACATGCTCGGCGCGGCCTGCATCGCCTGCTGATCACGATGGATCGGGGCGCGGCAAAGTCGCACCATTAATCACCATTGACCAATTACCCGCGGGAGACTGAATCTAGTTAACCCTAGAACGTCGCCCGCGGTTCTTTATATCTAAAGGATTGTTAGAAATATCTATTTAAGCTAAAATAAAGTTATACTCCTAAAAATTATATGCCATATCAAAATCCCCAAACCTTCATGGTTTCACTAAAAATCCTTTTGCGCAATAAAAAGGGTGAATGTTTGATTATGGCTTCACCTGACTTGGCTGTCAGTTTTAAAAATTGTTACGATTTGCCTGGTGGCCGAATTAATGACAACGAAGTTGAAACACCTTTTATTAAACTCATTGATCGGGAAATTAAAGAAGAAGTAGGCGAAAATATTAAATACAAATTAAGAAAGGATCCGGTAGCTTTAACCAAATATCGCTTTAAAAACGGCGACTGTGCTTTGTATGTCTTGTTTGAAGCTAAATATTTAAACGGCACCATAAAAATCTCGGGAGAACACACGAGCTTTTGTTGGAAAAAACTCAATAAAAAAAATATCAAAAATATATTTCATCCTAAATACGCGCGATTATTAAAGAATTATTTTGACTGGAATCAGGGGATTAAAGTTAAATTATAAAATTATGATGAGACTGCAAAAATTTTTAGCTCATGCCGGTATTGCTTCTCGGCGAGCCGCCGAGGAATTGATTAAAAAGGGCCAGGTTAAGGTCAACGGTCAAGCCGTTAGAACCTTGGGCACGGAAATTGATGAAGAGGCAGACGATGTAGAATTCCAGGGGAAAAAAATTACCATTAACCAAAATAAAATTTATTTAGCTCTAAATAAGCCGACGGGCTATATCTGTAGCGCCAGTGATAGTCAAGGTAAGTCAATTTTGAGCTTAATCAAAACCAAAGAACGCATTTATCCGGTCGGACGACTAGATAAAGATTCTTCGGGTTTAATCTTACTGACTAATGACGGTGAATTTGCTAATAAAATTATTCATCCACGCTATGGCTGCGAAAAAGAATACTTTGTGGTTTTGGATCGCGAACTTAAACAAAAAGACATTGATCGTCTGCAGGCTGGAATGTATTTGGACGGCAAAAAATTAAAGCCCGCCAAAGTGACCATGGCCAAAAACGGCTCCGCCAAAATTATTATTCATGAGGGCATTTATCATCAAATCCGCCGGCTGCTGGGGATTTTAGGCTACCAAGTGATCAAATTAAAAAGAATCAGAATTGGCAAGTTAGAACTTGGCAACTTAAAAGAAGGCACTTATAAAAAATTTACTCCTGAAGACATTATCAAAGGCAAGAAACTAATTTAATATGCCCCAGCCGGAAATCTCAATAATTATTGCCTCCTGGAACGTAAAAAATCTTTTACGCCATTGTTTAAATTCAATTTATGTTAATAGCGCCGGCATTGAGCTGGAAATTTTTGTCGTTGATAACGCCTCAACCGATCAATCGGTTGAAATGGTGCGATCGGAATTTCCAGAAGTAAAGGTAATTGCCAATCAACAAAACCTTGGCTTCGGCCGGGCGAACAATTTAGCCTTGACTCAAGCCCAAGGTAAAAACATTTTATTTTTGAACCCTGATACTTTAATAAAAAAAAATTGTTTAGCAAATATTCTAACGTTTTTAAACCATAACCCTCAGGCCGGAATTGTCGGCTGCCAGCATCTTAATCCCGATTTATCGCTTCAACCGTCTGTCCGTCGCTTTCCGAGCTTTTGGCCAATTTTTTTAATTATTTCAAAGATTGCTAAAATTTTTCCTAATCTAAATACCTTAAACAATTACTTGGCCAGGGATTTTGATTACAATTTAACTCAATTGGTCGAGCAGGTAGCCGGTTCATTTATGATGATTCGCCACGAAGTAATTGACGAAATTGGCGGCTTTGACGAATCTTTTTACCTTTGGTTTGAAGAAGTCGATTTATGTCGCCGGGCCGTTAATGCTGGTTGGCAAGTTTGGTATTTCGCCGAAAGTCAAATTATTCACTATGGCGGTCAATCTTTCAGCCAGCAATTAACCTTAAAAAAACAAAGAATTTTTTTACAAAGTGCTTGGCGATATTTTAAAAAACACGGCTTCTAAAAAATGATAAAACTATTCTCACTGCCCTAATGGCAGTTTTAATATTGACAAATTTTAACTAAGGATTAGAATAATAAAGCAGCCGATTAGGCAGCAAAAATGTGACGGGCAAGCCATATTATGGCGTCCGAAAATGGTCGATTGGATTCGGACAAGGTGTAGGAAGGAGGTGATCCTACCATCTTAATACGAGAGGAGGTGAATGGGTTCGAATCGACCAAACCAAAAATTCCAAAGGGCTCTGGTTGCGCGTGCGGCCGGAGCTCGTTTTTATTGTAGTTAACCAGGATATAAGTTAAAATACTACTATGGATTTAAAGAACATGGGCAAAACCCTAAGAATCACTTTAGGCCTAATTGTCATGGCCGAGTTGTTATCCTGGCTTGGTCAATCTTTTGAGCTACTTCAGACAATAGTATATTTTTTGATTCTATTAACAGCTTTAATTCTGACTTTAACTAAGATTGATTATGGCTTTTATTTTTTACTGACTGAAATCTTTATCGGCGGCTTCGGTTATCTCTTTACTTTTCAGGGCATATCAATCAGAATTGGCATCTTTGCCATTTTCGTTTTGGCATCTTTGATTAAGATTATCAGCCAAAACCGGCTAGAATTAAAAATTTTTGTAAAAAAAATAGAGACGATAAAAATTTTTTTTATTTTTGCTCTAATATTTTTTTCTGCGGGTTTATTAGGATTGATTAACAATGGACTTAAAAATACCTTCTTTGACGCCAATGCTTGGTTATATTTTTTAATATTACCAATTTTATGTTTTCTTTTAAACAATAAAAAGGCCATTCAAAATATTTTGGCCATATTGATCGCTTCAACTCTCTGGCTATCATTAAAAACGATTTTTTTACTTTACATTTTTTCCCACGGTTTGGCGCAAATTGGCGATCTGACTTATCGTTGGGTTAGAAGCACGGGCGTGGGCGAAATTACCTACATGTCTGATTCCATGTTTCGCATATTTTTACAATCACAAATATTTTGTTTAATGGCTTTTTTATTTTTTTCGGCTATTTGGCTAAAAGGCTGGCGACCGAAGAGTTTTATAGAAAAAATATTTTTCGCTATCTATTCATATCTGATTTTACTTTGCTTATTAATTAGTCAATCTCGCAGCTTCTGGTTGGGCGGTCTAACTGCTTTATTGGCCATTGTAATAATTCTGATTTGGCAAAAAAGTATCAATTATAAAAAACTTGTTTTATTTTTTGTGGTTTTATGTTTGACTATCTTTTCCCAATTGGCTTTTACGCGGATTTTAACCGGCGCAATTTTCAATAATCGGTTAAATAATTTAGCCAGCGAACCGGCTGGAGCCAGCCGGCTAAATGAATTAAAACCCTTATCTAAAGCAATCATTCAAAGCCCAATTTTTGGCTATGGTTTTGGTAAGACTTTAACCTACCAGAGCCAAGACCCAAGAATTCTAAAAAATAATCCGGACGGTCTATACACGACCTATGCTTTTGAATGGGGGTACTTTGACATCTGGCTAAAACTGGGCTTAATTGGTCTAAGTCTTTATTTGATGTTTATCTTATTAACAATTAACCAGGGCATCAACAGTGCCGACTACATTAAATTTGGTTTAGCGGCCGGATTAATTGGTTTAGTTTTTGTAAATGTTTTTACTCCTTATTTAAATCATCCTCTGGGAATAATCTATCTGCTTATAACCCAAAAAATTATTACTACAAATGTTTTACCGGAAAAATCATAATTGAATTCTTATGGCTTTTGATAACACTGAAGTAGAAATAAAATTAGCTTTAACGGAAGAAGAATATTTCCGTCTAACTAATTTATTGGCAAAAATCACCAGCAATCAAAAAGAATCAAAACAAATTGATGAATATTTTACTCCTGCTAATCGAAATTTTTTAGATCCGAAATTTCCTTGCGAATGGCTAAGCTTAAGACAAAGAGGAGAAAAAATTATTTTAAACTACAAACATTGGTGGCCAGAAGGGCAAGAGACATTTACCCATTGTGATGAAATTGAAGTCAAAGTGGTTGATTACTCTCAAACAAAAAAAGCGCTTGAAACGCTGGGTATTAAAAGTTTAGTGACAGTTGTTAAAGTAAGATTGACTTACAATTACCAAAATGAGTTTGAAATTTTTCTGGATTCAGTTAATGATCTGGGCTGGTTTATTGAAATTGAGGCTTTAAAAAATTTTGGTTCAATTCAAACCACACGCCAAAAATTATTTGAACTAGCTGAACAGTTGGGCTGCGACATTAGTCAACCTGATAAAAGGGGCTATCCTTACTTATTGCTTAAGAAAAAAGGGTTAATTTAAAGATCCTGACGAATTTTAATTTTTTTAACAATTGATTTGATAAACTTATTTTTTCCGGCTAGATATTTCTTACGATTATTAAAGAATTTATGAGATAAATTCTTTTTTAATTTTAGGTAAGATTTTGCCGTGGATTTACTTTTATTTAAATAGTCCCGAAAACTTATTAAATCCTGCCAAACCCGACCTTGGTATTTAATCACATGCAAATGATGGGTAACGCGACTGTCAGATCCTTTACGAAAAAACAAACGCGAATTCTTTTTACTGGCTTTGGGTCGGTATTTGTAACCCAGGGTCTCAAGTGATTTAATTAGTCTATAACCATCTTTAAATTTTTTTGTACCCACGGCCAAATCAATGATTGGTTTAGCCGGCATATTATTTATAGCCGTACTGCCAATATGCTCAACATTAATTTTTTGTTTTAACGGCATGGCTTCAATCTTTTTCTTCTCGACCATAAAAGATTTTGACCATTTTTTCTGAGGTGGTACAAGTTTTACCGTGCCACGTTTAAGGCCAATCATAAAAATTATCTTTGACTAAAATCTTTAATTAATTTTTTTTGTTCTCTTGGGCTTAACCGATTTTTACTATCAATTTTATTTCTTTGACGGCTGGCCTCGAAAATCATAATAGCCGCCGTGACGGAAACATTTAAACTTTGCACCATACCTTTCATGGGAATATATATGGCTTGATCGGCCAACTTGATCGCTTTAGCTGACAGACCCCGATGTTCATTGCCGAGCATGATAGCGATTTTTTTATCGCAAAATTTTATCTGATCCAGGGCTTTGGCTTTTTCATCTAAAATTGTGGCATAAATTTTAAAACCTTGTTTTTTCAAAGATTGCAAGCAGCTTGGGGTGGATTTAAAAATATGAAAATCCAACCATTTATTGGCCGAGCTAGAAGTTACTTGACCAACTTTTTTGGGGTTATAAGATTTTTCTTGATCAAAAATAAAATATACGTTCTGAATGCCAAAAGCATCACAGGTACGCAAAATCGCTTGGGCATTGTGCGGATCATGAATGTCTTCCAAAACTAAAACCAGTCCAGACTGACGATTAGCCACCACCGATTCAATCTTCCTTTGACGATTTTCGGTCAACATATTAATTTAAAACTTTACCCACTAAATCTTTTTGCCCGGCGAAAAAATCCCGGCCGCTCATTTCTTTTTTTCCTTCGAGCTGAATCTTATCAAGCACTACCGCCCCTTGGCCGCAGCCAACAGCCAGTTGGCCGGAATTAGTTAAAAATATAGTCCCGGGCACCGAATTACCTTCAGAATTACCCTCTGAAACGCTCAAATTTGCGATTTTCAGACGCTTGCCGGCATAATGCGTGAAAATACCAGGCCAGGGGAAAAAGGCTTTAAATTGACGAAGAATTTGCTGGGCGGAATTTTGCCAATTTATTTGGCCATCTTGGCGGTCAAAAATTTTAGTAAAAGTTGCTAATTTATCATCTTGAATTTTAGGCATAATTTCGCCCATTAAGTAGCCGGGTAAAATATTTACTATTTGCTCCGCGCCGATTACCGCCATTTTTTTAAATACATCTTCCGCAGTATCTTTATCATCAATAGCAGACTCCTTCTGAATATAAATTGGACCGGCATCAACTTTATCCGTCAAACCGATAATCGAAACACCGGTCTTAGTCTCGCCATTCAAAATGGCGGTTTGAATCGGCGACGATCCGCGGTAAGCCGGCAAAAGAGAGGGATGGAGATTTAAAAAACCCAAACGGGGCCAAGTTAATATTTCTTTGGGAATAATCATGCCAAAAGCTACCAAAATTGCCAAATCAATTGGCTGACTTTTTATTATCTCAATCAATTCTTTTTTATTGTTTGGCTGAATGACCTTAAGACCAAGTTTTAAAGCGGCCACTTTAACTGGGGGAGCAATTAATTCTTGCTTTCGACCGGCCGGCCGGTCGGGTTGGGTGATTACCAGTTCGGGCAGATACCCGGCTTCAACTAATTTTAATAAAGCCGGAACGGCAAATTCCGGCGTGCCTAAAAAAATAATTTTAGCTGGACTAGTTTTCACAAGTATTTATTAAATTTCGCCTTTTTTAAATTTTTCAAATATTTTTTCACCCTGAGTAATCTTTCTAACTTTATCAACAAACAAGATTCCTTCCAAATGATCAACTTCATGCTGAATTACTCGAGCCAGCATGCCATTAGCCGTAAATTTAATTCTTTTGCCGTTTTTATCAAGCGCCGTTAGAGTAACTTTAATTGAGCGTTTAACCAGGCCAAAAACTTCAGGCAAACTCAAACAGCCTTCTTCAAGGATTTCTTTCTTCCAAGACTGGCGCAAAATCTTTGGATTAACCAAAACCATGGTTCCATCTTGGGTATTGATTACCACCAAGCGAAGATTATGTCCGACTTGCGGCGCGGCCAGACCCCAGCCATCTTTATTTTTCATCGTCTGATCCATGTCCAAAATCAGCTGCTGAATTTCTTTATTTTGTAATTCAGATGATTTTAAGTCCTTGGATGACTTACGCAAAATTGGACAATTAAAAATTTTAATTTCTAAAGTTTTAGCCATAAATATATTATACCAGAACTAGAGGTCTTTTTCAACCCTAATAATTTGCTCTTCTAGTCGATTATAGTCATTCCAGTCTTGCCTGAGATAAGCTTCCAACTGTCTGGTTAAAAAATTTTTTAGCTGCTCTAAATTGTCCTCCGCTTTTTGTTTCATAGTTGATTTTATTTTTAATTTTTTAAAAATTTGAAACAAAAAAATCTCAAAGTTTTTGAGAAATTTTTATTTAAAAATCTATTATATCTTTTATTAAAAATCATGTCAATGGTTTTTTGGGGATAAAAATTATTTGAATAATCAAAATTGACCGGTAAATGTTATCTTACTTATCTTTTACCTTGACTTACCCCAATAAATTCAATAATATCAAAGTAAATGGGATAAAAAGCCAATGACCAATCAACCAACCAGCAGGAGGGAAGCGTTATGTTCACAGTTTTGCTTTGGATCTGTATCGTTGCCATCGCCATTTATGCCATAGTCGGCATGATTCTGGCCGCTTGGGTATTTTACGAAGAGTTTGCTGAAGGCAATCTCATCAGTATATATGAAGTACTGGGCGTAATCCTGATTCTACCTATTGGTATAGGCTTGTGTATGTTGGGCTGCCTCGCTATTGTTACTTTGGCGAAGTTTATTGACTATCGACAAGAACGTTACCAGCAGCAATAAAATCAACCAAGGTGCGCCAATCCAGGAGAGGCAAACATGCACAAAAAGAAACTTTCTCCCACCATCGATCCTTTGAAAATCATTTTGGACGCTTTCAAGAGCAAATCGGGTAATTACCGGCCGGGTTTTATCAGTATTAAAGTCTTTGCCTCGCGCCACGTAACTCAAGCAGCTTTTTTAGGATTTTGTCGATATTTTACGAGCCGACAACCGCTATGGCAAAAAG
>JBAYMO010000003.1:0-53108 GCA_041663485.1 Candidatus Buchananbacteria bacterium
AGGAAGTAGGAAGTAGGAAGTAGGAAGTAGGAAGTAGGAAGTAGGAAGTAGGAAGTAGGAAGTAGGAAGTAGGAAGTAGGAAGGGTGTATTTTAAGCATTATTACTATTATCAATTTGGAATTAAAAAATTAAAATAAGATTATGGATAGATCAAGGTTGACTATTACTTTAAATAGAGATATTCTCAAAAAGCTCGATGAGTATATCGATGGCTCAAGAATTCGCAATCGTTCACATGCGATTGAGTATGTTTTAACCAAAAATTTTCGGCCAAAGATTACCCAAGCTTTAATTTTAGCCGGTGGAATGGGGTTGAGGATGCGTCCATTTACCTATGAAATGCCCAAGACTATGATTTTAGTTAATGGCCGGCCAGTTTTAGAGTATGTAATTGAGAGTTTTAGGCGTTATGATATCAGAGATTTGATAATTTCCATTGGCCATCAAGGAAATAAAATTAAACAATATTTTGGGGATGGCTCAAAGTTTGGCGTTAAAATTGTTTATTTGGAACAAGGTAAAAATGAAACCGGAACGGCAGCGCCGATTCGTCAGGCAAAAAGTCTTTTAGGACAAAAGCCTTTTTTTGTTTATTATGGTGATGTTTTAGCTGACATTGATTTTTCTGATATGGCCGACTTTCATCTATCAGCTAATAGTTTAGCCACTATGGCTCTAACCTCAGTCAGTAAATCAGCCGATTGGGGCGTGGTTAGGTTGCAAGGAAATAAAGTTTATTCCTTTTTAGAAAAGCCGGATCCGCGACGTGATTTATCTAATGTTATAAATGCCGGCGTTTATATTTTTGATCAAAAAATTTTTGAATATTTATCCGCGGAAACTAAGAAGCTGGAAAAGGATTTGTTCCCAAAACTAGTTGAGCAAAAAGCCATCTCAGGGTATGTTTTTGCCGGCCACTGGTTTGACGTGGGCAACCCGACTAGTTACGAGAAGGCAATTAAATTTTGGCACTAATTAAATGCCCCTCTCTGGCAAGAGAGAGGGGCGAGGTAAAATAACTTGGAGGTTTTTTACCTTTTAAATTATAGCCTGAACTGTTATTAAAATCAAAGATGAAAAGTATATTTTTGTAAAGAATATATTTTTGATCTTTGATTGATTGGCAACGCAACTATTAACCAGAAGAGGGCACAAGACATGAAGAAGGGTCTGATCGTTGTATTATTTGCTCCCTCGGCTGGTGGCAAAGACACGGTTATCAGTGCTTTACATCAGCAAGGGATTGCTTGTCCGTGCGTTCGTGAGACAACTCGGGCGCCACGTTCAAAAGACAATGGTTTTTATCGTTTTGTGACAGCGCAAGAATTTCAAAAGCGACGTTTGAGTGGTTCGTACGTTTTTGACCACGAGTATTGTGGTTATGGCTATTCCGTACCTATCAACGATTTGGGAAAATTACTGGATGATGGTAATATCCCGATCTTGAAAGGTGAAATTACTCAAATCGAGCATGAACGCAGACGGTTGCTCGAACTTTGGCCAAATGTCCGCTTGATGACCATCGAATTGGTGCCTAAGCCG
This sequence comes from Candidatus Buchananbacteria bacterium, assembly GCA_041663485.1. Lineage (GTDB taxonomy): Bacteria > Patescibacteriota > Patescibacteriia > Buchananbacterales > UBA6539 > 02-FULL-45-11b. Next base: position 1,544 of record JBAYMO010000003.1, read on the forward strand.
CTGGAAAAATGGCTTGAGGTTATCAGGCTTGAGCGCTATGATAACGTTGAAGCACGGATCGCTGATGGCGTTTCAGAGCTGGGAAAGGCGCAGGGTGAGTTGCGAAACTTGATTGATCATTTGGTTGACAATCACTTCGGTGAATTGGAACGAACCATTGAATCGGTCAAGAGTTTGATTACGGTATAGGGCGGTGGCGACATCTCCCTATACCAATTTTTTAAAATAATTATTAATAATACATTATGATAGAATATTTGGATTTAGTTGATGAGAAAAATAATGTTATTGGTCAAACCACCAAAGAGGAATCTCATCGTTTGGGTTATCCTCATCGAGTCGTGGCAATTTTTGTTACTAATCAGTTGGGTGAATTACTTATAAATTTAAGGGCAGATACGAAATTATGGGATCATTCAGTCGGTGGCCATGTCAGGCAGCATGAAGATAATTTATCAGCGGCTAATCGTGAAGGCTCAGAGGAAATCGGCTTGCCTGGCAATCAGCCTTTGAAATTTTTAGGTGAATTTTTGTTGAACGAGTCATTGAATGGTAAATCAGTTAATCATTGGTTTATTGTTTATTCAACTATGGTTAATTCGGACTTCATTTTGCGTTGCCAGGAAGGTGAAGTTTTAGAATTAAAGTGGATAAAAATTGAAGACCTATTAAATGAAATAGGTGCTAGTAAAGAAAAATTTGATCAGGGATTTATTAACACTTTGAATTTTTATATCAAGAAAAGTCAATAATTCAAATTGACATTAAATTTAAGATAAAATAGCTAAATTTAGCTATTTTATTTTTATCCACAGAAATATGTAGAAAAAAAATTGACAAGCGTTAAGATGAGAGTATAATATCATTATCTATAATATTTGACTGTATGATTGAAAAAACTCTCAATAAGTTAGGTTTGAGCGACAAAGAGATTAAGGTGTATTTATCTTGCTTGAAATTTGGGCCCTTATCGGTCAGAAAAATTGCCGCCGAAACGGAAATAAATCGGGGAACGGCTTATGATGTCTTAAAGTCCTTGATTGAATTGGGTTTAATGAGCTACTACCATCAGGACAAGCATCAATATTTTATCGCCGAAGACCCATCGCGTTTAAATGTTACTTTAGAGAAAAGACAGCAAGAGTTGGTGGAAGTAAAGAGCGAAGTGGCCGATATTATTCCTCAACTTAAATCAATTTTTGATCATTCCGGTTCAAAACCGGTTATGAAACTCTATGATGGCCTTTTGGGCTTAAAAGTAATTTTGCAAGACGTAATCTCATCCTGCCAGGCTATTGATGAAAAAAATTATTATGTTTTTTCCTCTTCGGCAATTAAGAAGTATTTATACGAATCGTATTCCAGTTTTTCCGATGATCGCATTCAAGCTGGCATCAGCGTCAAGGTCATCTCAATTGGCCCTGGTGGTCAGACTCAGGGTTTGGATGAACGTAAATGGCTGACTGAAAAAGAAAGCGCGCCGACTTATACATTAATTTATGCCGGCAAGGTGGCGATGATTTCCGTGGATAATGCCGATAAACCAATCGGTGTGATTATTAAAGATGCCAATATATTTCAAACTCAAAAAATGATTTTTGAATTTATTTGGGACAAAGTGGCTAAATAATTTATTCTAAATTAATTATTATGAAGATAGTTTTTTACGAAAATCAAAGTATTAGCCGTCTTTATCCGATTGCCTATACTCGGCCGGCTTTTGATATTTTTTGCGGGGCTGCCACTTTGTATCAGGTAGTAGCGGAAATATTTAAAGCGCCAATTGATTATTTTGTGCGGCCAGAAATTTTGAATACAACGGCTAAAAAATTCCCGGCCAATAAGTCATTTTCCGAAAATATTCTATATCTTGATGCTAGTTTGATTCCAGCTTTTAATTCAGCTTTGGAACTTTTAAGTTTGATCAAAGAAAAAAAACAGTGTTTAATTAAAAATCAGGACAAAATAATTGGGTTTTATGCTTCTGAGCCGGGGTTGGAAATTGCCACTTTAATTAAAACCGAATTTAAGTCAGTGGAGAATGGATTCGAGTCGGTAAATATTAATTGGCCGATTATGAATTATTGCTGGGAGACAATTATTTTTAATCAAAAAATTTTACATGCTAATTTGACCTATTTAAAAAATCAATATCAAGAATTCAAGCCTGGTGTTTTTGTTGGTCAAGATGTAACTTTGCCTGAAAATGCCGTTTTTGAAACATCCGAAGGTATAATAATTATTGATGATTATACCAAAATTTTACCTTTTACTTATTTAGCCGGCCCGATTTATATTGGTAAAAATTGTTTAATTAAAGAATTCGCGTCTATTAAAAGTAATTGTTGTTTTGGTTCGGTTTGCAAAGTTGGCGGGGAAGTGGAAGCGACCATTATTCAAGGTTATGCCAATAAGCAGCATTATGGATTTTTGGGCCACAGTTATTTGGGCGAGTGGATTAATATCGCCGCCGGCACTTCTAACTCCGATTTGAAAAATACTTACAGTAATATTAGAATTGGCGGGGTTGAAACCGGCCAGCAATTTTTAGGCACGGTTATTGGTGACTTCAGCCGTACGGCGATTAACACTTCAATTTTTACCGGTCGGATTATTGGCGTTAGCAGTTTTGTCTATGGCACCATAACCCGCGATATTGTATCTTTTTCCAATTACGCCGCCCATTTGGGTTGTGTTATAGTACTTGATTTGCCCGTAGCCATTAAGGCCCAACAGTCCATGTTTGCCCGAAGGTCGCGCGAGCAAACAACGGTTGATACTGATTTGCTTGCTCAAGTTTTCGAGGCAACGCGTGAGGAAAGAAATAAGCAAGATATTTGTCCAGGTAAACTTGAATTTAAAATTTAATTAATAAAATCATAATTTTATGGATAAGGTAAAAATTCTAATTTTAGCCGGTGGGTTAGGTAAGCGCATGAATAATTTGCAGTTGCCGAAAGTTTTAGTTGAACTGAATGGTAAGCCATTAATCAAACATTTGCTTGAAGCGATTAAAGTTTCCGGCGTCGATTCGCGGCCCAGTATTGTCGTGGGAAAAAAAGCCGAATTGGTCAAAGCAACGCTGGGTGATGAATATGATTATGTTTTTCAAGCTGAGCAACTAGGTACCGGTCATGCGGTGATGTGCGCCGAAGAAGCTTTAGCTGGCCGGGCAGAAAATATTTTGGTTTTGTACGGCGATATGCCTTTGCTTTTACCTCAGACCATTAAGAATTTTGCCGCTAGTCATTTGGCTTCTGGCAAAGAGCTAACCATGGGTACGGTTTTAGTGGATGAATTTTCAGATTGGCGGACTGGTTTTTATGATTTTGGCCGGATCATTAGAAATAGCGCGGACGCGGTTTGCGGCATTGTAGAAAAAAAAGACGCCACGCCGGAACAACTGGCCATTAAAGAAGTAAATCCCGGCTATTTTTGTTTTAAAGCAGCTTGGCTTTGGGGGAGTTTAAAAAAATTAAAGAACGAAAATAATCAGCGCGAATATTATTTGACCGATTTGGTTCAAATCGCTTGCGAACAGGGAATAGAAATTAATACGGTTTTAATTTCACCTAAAGAAGCAGTGGGAATTAACAACGAAGACCAGCTCAAAGTGGCGGAGAAGTTAATGGGTTAAACATTTGCTTGAGGAGAGGTTTGAGGCATATCGCCAATTGTTGGTGACTTACATCCAAAGTTAATCAAAAGGGTTTATAACCCTTTTTTTATTTAATAAATAATGTTAAAATCATATCACAAAAGTATGAGAATTATTGCCGATCTACATATTCATTCAAAATATTCTCGAGCCTGCTCGAAGAATTTGGATTTGGAACACATTAACCAATGGGCAAAATGGAAGGGAATTAAGATTGTTGGTACCGGTGATTTTACTCATCCCGTCTGGCTGAAAGAATTAAAAAGCAAATTGGTTGAAGATAGGCCGGGTTTATTTAAATTAAAGGATGACCCGGATTCAATTTGGTTTATGTTGAGCGCTGAGTTATCAAGTATTTATTCTCATGACGGTAAAACCCGACGAGTCCATACTTGTCTTTTGGCGCCAGATTTTACTTCGGTTGATAAAATTATTTTTGAATTGGAAAAAAGGAAAGTAAATTTAAAATCTGATGGCCGGCCGATTATGGGAATTTCGGCCAAAGATTTAGCCGGCATGATTTTTGGAATTAATCCAAAGATAATGGTGATTCCGGCTCATGCTTGGACGCCATGGTTTTCTGTTTTTGGTTCTTTCTCCGGGTTTAATAGCTTGCAGGAATGCTTTGGCGAAGCGGCTAAAAATATTTTTTGTATTGAAACCGGCTTGTCTTCAGACCCGCCGATGAATTGGCGCTTATCGGCTTTGGATAAAATTACATTAATTTCTAACTCCGATGCTCATTCGCCGGCCAATTTGGGACGTGAAGCCAACGTCTTTGAAATTGATGAAGATAAATTAAGTTATCAAGAAATTTATCGGATACTTAAAGAAAAAGATAAAAAAAGTTTTTTGTATACCATAGAATTTTTTCCGGAAGAGGGGAAGTATCACTGGGATGGTCATGCTGCTTGCCACATACAATTTTCACCTGAAGAGACCAAGAAAAATCATGGCATCTGTCCGGTTTGTAAAAAACCATTAACGGTTGGTGTTTTAAATCGCGTTGATCAATTGGCCGACAGACCTGACGGTTATAAATTAGATACTATTTTATATAAAAGTTTGGTGCCATTAGCTGAAATTATCAGTGACACGGTTGGCGTTGGCAAAGGCTCGAAGAAAGTAGCCGCGTTATACGAAAGTTTAATTAAAGCTGGTGGCAGCGAATTTGCTGTTTTGCTTGATAAAAGTCAAAAAGAGTTGGAGTTAATAACTTTGCCTGAGATCGCGGCGGCAATTATTAATGTTAGAAGTGGTCAAGTTGAAATTTCTGCCGGCTATGATGGAGTTTATGGTATTGTTAAAGTCATCAATGAATTAAAAGTTAAAAAAACGGCGCAAAAGAAGTTACTATAAGTTATAAATATCTTGGTAAACAAAAACTTCCGCCTAAAGCGGAAATTTTTGTTTGAAATCTATTGTGTTCTATCTCTTTTTTTTCTTAGCGACTTTTCTTTTCGCAGTTTTCTTTACGGTTTTTTTCTTAGCGACTTTTCTTTTCGCTACTTTTTTGGTTTTTTTCTTCGCGGCCATGTTTATCACCCCCTTTTGCTATATTTCAAGCATTAAGATTTATTTATTGATTAAATTATACAATTTTTTTGACAATCTGACAATAAATATTTGTGGTAACTGTGGATAACTTTTATTTTTAAAAACTTTTTAAATAAAAAAATAATATTTTTTTCTAAAAAATACTGGACATAGCTCAAACACATTTTCGGGTCGCCAAAGGTGGTATTGATTTTTTTAAAAAAAATCAAGCCCAAATTATGGACTATGATAATTTTGAAAAAATTATTATTTTTTAGCCAAAAACTCCATAAGAAAAAAGTTAACCCGAGGAATAACTTTTTGAGAGCGGGGAGGACGTCATTTTAGTAATTTTTTAACTCAATTCTTTTGAAAATTTACTGATTTAGCAATCAATTATTTTATACCAATCAACCATCTAAAGTGTTGCTCGGATTACAGTTTAATGCTCGTCTTCGGGAAAGTATTCGTGCCTAGAGAGTCTTTCGCTTTGGCCAGCATCAATAAGCATTTGACGAATTTCCGCGCGGTCTGATTTTTTGAATTTTTTATGATTTACGAAAACCAAATCTATTCCATCCCAGCCAGTCTCAATAAGTTTTTGGGCGATTTCTTTGTCTAAGGGTATATTTTGAAAATTTCCTCTAACTAGGCTATGAAAAAATGACCACCCTTCTCTTCTTTCGATAAGTTTTAATACAATTTCTTTATCCAAACCTTGAAATTTTTCTGCATTTTTAAGTATTGACCTGCATGGCCCATCGATTGTTCCTCCGCTACTTGGAGTAATGGCTTCTAAGGCAAATTTTTTATCTAGAACTAAACCTTTGAATCTTTCTGGGTGATTTATGACAAATGTCGCATCGCCAATTCCCATCATTTTTAAAGCGACTTCGCGATCTAAACCATCGAATTCTTCTATGTTTTCCATAATAACATAATCCCGATGTTTCTCAAGAAGCTCTAAGGCAAATTCTTTTTCTGTTCCTTGAAAATTTATTAATTCGTTTGAATAATGATGTTCCAGGCTCTCTTGCTCTGAATTTCTTATACCCCTAAAAAATTTTAACCCTCTCTTAAGAAAATCATTGACTTGTTCTCGGGTCATTATTTCACCTCGTTCTTCTCCTGCTTTTTGCTCATGATCCGATTCTATTTCAGTTTTTTCTTCCTCTATTTGTGTTTCATTTTTTTCATTAATCTCAATTTTTGTGCCATCGTAAGTTACTTCTTTATCAGAAACAGGACCCAACACTTCGGGATTAGTTTGTTTGGATAATTCAAACATAAATTTTTTTAATTAATAATTCTAACCGCATAATTATACAAATTTTTAGATTTTCTTTCACAAAAACGCCAATCGATTTTTAACTTTAAAATTCCGTATGATTTGTTTGCCGAAAGTAAATAAATGTTCAAAATTTGTCATTTTTGAACTGGTGGACCCGAGCGGATTCGAACCGCTGACCTCCACATTGCAAATGTGGCATTCTAACCAACTGAACTACGGGCCCAAAATAAAAAATATTATTTTTAATTAATTTAAATTTCCAGTAAACAGTTTGCCAACTGTGGCCATCAAAAATCCGCCAATCAAATTAGTCATTACCATAAAACCAATAATAGCAGCGACGATGCCGATAAGTTGGTAGCCCAAGCGGCTGCCGCCTTCGGTACCAAGATATTTTTCAAAAGAGGGGATGGTACCAAAATTTCTATAAAACCAATCTGATTTGATGGTAATTATGGCGCCAATGATTACAATGATTAGACCAATGATGATTCTGCTCATTTTTGTTTTTTTAATTTTTTAAATATGATAATTTTTACTGAGCAGCATAGGACTCGAATCCGCCCACATCGCTTCGCGAAGTGTGGCGGGCAGGTAACCAACTGCAATTTTTTAGAAAATACTTTGGACGATGTAGGGCTCGAACCTACGACCTCCTCGGTGTAAACGAGGCGCTCTAACCAACTGAGCTAATCGTCCATGGTGCGGACGGAGGGACTTGAACCCTCAAGCCTTGCGGCACATGCACCTCAAGCATGCGCGTATACCAGTTCCGCCACGTCCGCAAAGTTGATAATTATGATACACCCCGCCCCTGGGCAGGGCGGGGCAAATTTGAGGTAAATTTATTTTTTGAGGGATTTTTCTTGCAAACGCTTTTTATAATCGCGCAAGTAATAAAGTTTCGCTCGTCTAACGGTCGCTTGTTTGACCGGCTCAATTTTAATTACGTTCGGTGAATGTAAGGGAAATATTTTTTCCACGCCAATACCTTCGGAAATTTTTCTGACGGTGATGGTCGCGCCTGGTTCTAGGCCATGCTTGTGGGCGATAATCATGCCTTCGAAAACCTGGATTCTTTGTTTTTCCCCCTTGGGTCCGGTTTCGGTAATGCGTTGATGCACTCTAACGGTCATGCCGGGTTTCAGCTCTGGCAAAGCTTCTTTTTCAATTTTTTTCTTCGCCAGCTTATCTTCATGCTCGGCTTTTTTCACTTTTTCTTTAGCCATACTATTAGTATCAAAGATGATTTATTAATTAAGATACTTCTAGATTATAAACGAAAGCTTGGATAAAGTCAAGGGGTATTGGCCCATTTCTAGGGCTTAACCATTTCTTTTTTAATGATTTCTCCGATTTTTTCAATGGTCTTTTTTAGGGCACCATCTTTATTAACTACGATGTAATCATAAATATTTTTATGCTTGAGCCAGTCCTTAGTGAATTTCTCTCGTTCTCTGATCACCTGGTTTGAGTCCAGTCCGCGCTTGACTAAACGATTGACCAAAACTTGGTAGGAGGGGACGGTAATAAATATTCCCACTGCTTGAGGAAAAATTTTTTTGATAGTTCTTACTCCTTGCCAATCAACTTTCCAAATAATCGGTTGACCTAACTTTAATAACCGATTAATTTCTTTAAAAGTGCAGCCGCGATAAACATTATAAACCACGGCCCATTCGACTAATTGTTTTTCCTTAATTAAAGCCTCAAATCTACTATTACTAATAAAATAATATGGATGACCTTGGCGTTCACCTTTTCTTTTTTGGCGGGTAACCGTGGTCACGACCGGATTAAATTTTAGCGTGTTTTTTAACCCGTCAATGACCGCGTCTTCGCCAGCACCGGAAGGTCCGGAAATAATAAAAATTTTAGCTTTTTCTTTTTTCATTTAAGAAATCGGTTAATTTTTGGGGCAGGGGAGATTCAAACTCAACCCAGTTGTTATCTAAATCGGAAAATCCAATTTTGGTTGAATGTAAAAATATTCGATCAAGATTTATAACCTTAACTTTTTTGATAAAAAAATGAATAAAGTTTTTTTTCGGCCGATAAATTTTATCGCCTAAAATCGGATGGCCGATGGCGAAAAGATGAGCGCGAATTTGGTGAGTGCGACCGGTTAAGATCTGAACTGACAGCAAAGAGTAGTCTCTGAATTTTTCTAAAATTTTGTATTTAGTTTTGGCATAACGATCCTTGTTTTCAATATCTTGCAAGTTGCTTTTGGGGTGAGCGACAAACTGACCGTCTTGACTGCGACCAATAGGCAAATCGATTTCGCCTTCATCTTCTCTGGGTTGGCCATAAACTAGAGCCAGGTATTCTTTTTTTATTTTTCGATCTTTAAATTGATCTTTGAGGTGATCAAAGGCGCGGTTAGTTTTGGCTACCACCATTACGCCGGAGACGTCGCGGTCAAGCCGATGAATAATGCCGGCGCGATATTTTTGTTCACCCACTTTTTCCATGGCCGGATATTTTTTTAGTAACCAGTCAACTAATGTGTTGGTTTCTTTTTTATCAGTGGCATGGACTAGTAAGCCCTCGGGTTTTTCTAAGACAATAAAATCATGGTTTTCAAAAATGATCGTAGGAAATAGAAAATTGGAAGCAGGAGGGAGGTTGTCTGGTGTTTTATTTTCTGTGATTTGATCTCTGGTTTCTATTACGTCGCCGGTTCTCAAAAATTGATGAACCTTAGCCGGTTTATCGTTAATCAAAACCAAACCCGCTTCAATCGTTTTTTTAATTTGCGATCTGGTCTGACCAGTCAAAATTTCAGCCAAAAATTTATCCAATCTTTCCCCCTGATTTTCATCGGTGATCTCTATTTTTTTATTCATAGCCATTTATTTTATATGTTTTTTTATAAAAAGCAAACCCTGAGCTTTGGTTTTGATTTTGCCTTTCAGCTGGGCTTCGCGCAAAATTAAAAGTAAGTCGCCGATTTTGGGACTGGAATTAAGTTTAAACTTTTTGATTAAGTCGCCGCCAGTTACTAATGGTTTGGGTAAAGTTTTTTTATTTTTGTTGGCTTTACCTAATCGAGCTAAACGTTTTTTTAGTATTCGGTAGCTGGAATAATCCGGTTGGCCTGACGGGGGGACAGTAGCAGTAATATCGGCAAACATAACCATGAGCAATTCATCGCCGGGAAATTGAGGATTAAAAAAATATTTTTCCAAAGTTACGTCTTTCATGGCCAAAACCTGTGATTGGACGGTGAGCATGTGCTTATTGATCAATTTTTTAACTTTATCAACATCCAAACCGGCTGAAGTCAATTTTAATTTGTCAGATAATTGTCCAAAAAGATTGGTGGAATAAACATCGTGATTATTAAAACGAATGCGGTCAGCCATGGTGAGGGTAAACGGTTTGCCGATATCGTGAAAAATTACCGCCCAAATTACTTCTTGGCTGGCCGGTTTTTTGAATTCTTTTTTAAAGTCTTTGGTAAAAAGCGTTTGAATAGCTAAAATCATGTGTTCCCACACATCACCTTCGCTGTGATAAATTTTTGGCTGAGGGCAATTTTTTGATTTTAGTAATTGAGGAAAAAGTATTTTTATGGCGCCGCATTGATCAAGTAATTCAATCGCCCAGATGGGATTACTAACCACCATTTTTACTAATTCTTTGGCGATGACTTCATAGGCAACAATTCTTTGGCCGTCAATTTTTTTATCCAAGTTTTTAATATTTTTTTTGATCGCTGTCCAAGCCGTGGTTTCAATTTCCCAGGCGGCCGGCTCGCGCGAAAGCTGGCAAGAAAAGCGTAAAGCTCGCAACAGGCGGGAGTAGTCTTCTTTAAACCGCAGCTCGGGCCGGCCGACGGTTCGAATAATTTTTTGTTGCAGATCGCTCTGGCCAAAAAACGGATCAATAATCTTTTTATTTTTAATATCCCAGGCCATGGCGTTAATGGTAAAATCGCGACGCGACAAATCATCCTCAATTTTTAAATTGGCCTGGCTTTTAATTTTAAAATCGCGGTAAGCGCCGGATTGATTTAACGAATATTCAGTCCGGGGCAAGGCAATGTCGATTTCTTCACCCGTCCAATTTCGCGGCCTGAATTTATAAACGCCAAAATGTTTGCCGACCAAATTAACTTTGCCCTGAGTGGCTAGGAATTTTTCCAAATCGTTTTTGGCTACTTGGCGAATAACTAAATCAAAATCTTTGGTTTCACGTCCTAAGATGGCATCGCGGACTGCTCCGCCAACCAGGTAGGCTTCGGCTTTGGGAAATTTAAGAAAAAGCCGCTTTAAAAAGGGCTGTTTTTCCCAGGCTTTTAAATTGTTTTGCCAAGTATTCATAGCTATATTCTAGCATCAAAACCTCAAAAATGAAATATTTTATCAAATTAACTTTAAGGTCGGATTGAATTATTTCTAATTTGGTTGACTTGAATAGACAGTTGGAATGTGTTTTAATTACAGTAGAAAATGTGATTAATATTATTTTTTTGTTGGTATTAATATGGCTGAACGATTATTAAATCAAGAGCCAGAGCAAGAGGTGCCGGAGACGATTTCGCCAAAAGTCCGTCGTTTTTTTGAATACTACGGCGGAGGTAATAATCATTCCATTGACGTTACGTCAGAGGAAAAGGACAAATATGACTTGCGGGTTATCGGACCTTTCAATGAGTCTGATATTATAATTGATAGCGAAAAAAGAAAATGGGACAGTAAAGCTGAACAGAGAGCCGGGGATTTTATAACTGAGTATGTGGCTGATTTTGTGAGGAAAAGAAATATTGAATTGACCCAAAAAGGTGAGCGACTGATTGAAAATAATTCGAAGCTTCAAGTTAAAGACATAAAACTGAATGGCCCAAAATGCGATATGGTTGTGGAGAAAGGGGTCATAACCTATGGCAGCTTGCGAGCTTTGGGTACTGACGAAGAAATGGAGAAAGCTTATCGGGTTTATGAGTCTAATGCGCCGAAAGATCATATAAATAAAGAACGTTTTTATGAATTATTTAAACCTTTGCCTCTTTCAGCTTGTATTCTAGTCATTACGGCTGATAATGAATTATTACTTACTAAACGTTTGCCTAAAAAAGTTGGTGCCTTTGGTGGTGTTTGGCATGTACCGGGTGGTTTTGTTGAAGAATCAGACATAAATGATGATGGCCATATCAGCCCCTTTACGGCGGCTGTTAGAGAGCTTGAAGAAGAAACGGGCGTTACCAAAAAAGACCTTGCTCAAATATTATGTCTCGGAGCCAGTTCGTTACCTGGCCCGAGAAATATTGAATTTCTTTTTGTGGCTCTTAGCCGGTTAAAAAGTGATGATATTGTTGATGAACAGGCGGCTACTTTGGAAGAAAAATATAAATTGATGCCTAAAGAAATCGAGGGTGATTTGCGGCCGCATAAATTAATAGAATTAGATTCTGGCAGGATGTCAAAAGTTTTACCGGCTTTATTAAAAATTGATGAAATTTTTGGCAGCCAAAGAAAACATATGCCAGTTGGACCTAAACTATCTCTCGCGGCGTCCCAGTCTCTCTTTTTTTTGACGCAAAGGATGTTTGAAAGCCTGCCGGAGCAGGATTAGGTTCTTTGTTTTGGTAATTATTTGGTTGACTCAAAGGTCAAAAAATGATAATTTAAATCCGATGAAATAGCGTTGTTTCAATGGAGGGAACAGCGTTTTTTGTTCCCGAACAATTTGAGGAGGATGAGTATGAGTAGTCATGGCAGTCACAAGAGTCGCAGTCGATCCGGTAATCTTGAGTATGCCGGTCCTGGCAAAAGCTGCGGGAAGAAGTCGAAGCCGAAGGCTAAGCCGACTGGCGGCAAACCCAACAAGCCGACTGGCGGCAAACCCAACAAGAAGAAGTGAAACCCAAACAACGGAAAATAGGGAGACAGATGATGAGACAGCAAGAGTCGATGACTTATGCAAAAGCCGGTGTTAAAATTAGCGATGGCAACAGGTTTGCCGCCATGGTTAAGGAATTGGTTCGGGCGGCCTGGCCGGATTTTGTCCAAGAGATTGGTGGGTTCGCCGGCGGCGGTCCAATTCCCCGAGGCTGCAAAATAGTGAAAGGCTGCTGCGATGGGGCGGGCACCAAGGCGATTTTGTCGGCACTGGTTGAAGACTTTCAGGTCGGTCAATGCGCACTGGCCATGTCGGCGGTTGACGCTTTCGCCGCGGGTGCGCGTCCGGTTTACGCTTTGGACACTTTCAAGACGGGCGCCTTGAACCCGGAAAAACACATCGAGGTTATCAAGAGTGTTATCCGTGGTTGTCAGCAGGCTGGTTGCGTGCTGATTGGTGGTGAGACGGCTGAGATGCCGGGTTTGTATAGACATCCTTGGATGATTGACGTGGATACCTCAGTCATCGCCTTTCCCGATCCCAAGTTGGCGACCGTACCCATCAAGGCCGGTCACCAGGTTTTCGGCTGGGCGTCCAAAGGCCCGGCGGCCAACGGTCTTTCCTTAATCCGTCCCGTCTTCGGTTTGACGGAGCGGCCTTCGCTCGCGCGTCGGCGGTTGGAGAAATATTGGCCCGAGTTGGGCTGTACTTTGGCAAAAGCGATTTTGCGGCCGACGCCGATTCACATCAGCAACATTGATTATCAGCGCCAAAAGGGCGTGATTTTCTCCGGTCATGCGCACATCACCGGCGGCGGCTTGGTGGAAAACATTCCGCGAATTTTGCCGCCAGACTTGAAAGTAAGGATTAGGTGCCACGCTTGGAATCGGCCGTCGCTTTTTCGCTTGGTTCAGAAATTGGGCAATGTGCCGTTCGAAGACATGGACCGCACTTTCAATCAGGGGATCATGATGGTTTCTATTGTGGACAATTCCGGCCCGTGTTTGGAAGTGATTGATCATCCGGCCGGTACGGTCGAACACATCGGTGAGGTTTTAAAACGCAAGGGTAATGAACCCCAGGTGGAGCTGGTAGGCGAATACATTGACGAGCCGGTGGAGGATTGATAAGTGAAGCAAACACTGAATCTGGGACTGGTTGCCAGTGGTAGTGGCACAGATGCCAATTCCATCATGGAAGCCTACTGTCGTCAAGTGCTGCTACCCGAGGTCAAACTTTGTTGCCTACTTTCGACCAAGCCAAACGCAGGCTGTTTGGACAAAGCGGCTGCTCATGGAATCATGGCGGAAACGATTGTGCGACATGGCCTGATTGTTGGAGCTCTTAGGGAGAGAGCTAAGACGCAGTTCGACTTTGAAGCGGAAGTCAAGGAATGGATTGCCCGCTACTGTCTGGACATGATTTTTCTGGTCGGTTGTATTCATACCGTGCCGATCAATAACCGTGGCGTTTCGGGTCGACCCGTGGCGATGTTCAACATTCATCCGGCTCGGACGTTCGAACATGGCGGCTTGGGCATGTATGGCCTGCCGGTTCATGAACACGTTTTGAGCGAGATTGTTGACAGGCTGCGACGGCACCATGCCCGACTTACCGATACGTTTTATACCGAGCCGACGGTTCATCGTGTCATTGACGGTTATGACTGGGGCGATGCCTTAATGTCGGTGAAAGTGCCGATTCCGGTTGATATTATCGAAGAAGCTCAGACCGATTTGACCCATGCGGCCGAACGGCTGCAGCAGGTTGTCCTGCCGTTTGAATGGTTGATGCTGCCGCCCGCGGTTAATATGGCCGCCCGACTGTATCTGGATAATCGCGAGCCGAGTGCCATGATCGGTTGAGCTAAGACCTTTGTGTTACGCAGGCTTTTTGGAAGGGAAAAGCCTGTTTTTTATTTACTAAAAAAGCATAAACAGAAGCCATAAATTGACCTTGACCCTTATTATAAAAAATGTTAAATTAAAGCCGAAAAACGAGGTTATTCCTAGGTGAGGGACAGCGTTTTTTTGTTCTATACAATTGAAGGTAACATTCGTCCGATGTGAGGATGGATGTTCTTTTCTGTCAGGGTGAGATATTGTGAGAAGACAACCACAAGGAGACGTTTGTATGAGTACCGAGCTAGCTATTCGACAACCTGTTGCCAGCAAGAGTGGAACGCGGATGTACAGCTTTTTTCGCCGGTCAGCTTTGTCTGCCAGCGAAACCAGGAAGCTGTTGGCCAAAATTCAGGAGTTGGCGCCCAGTGTTACCGGTTTGGAGACCGAGTATCGCTTTTATATCGAAAGCAACGATCCGATTCAGCCCAAAGAAGGTAGGATGTTAATTTGGTTCTTGCGGGAGCAGTTTGAACCGCAATTCTTCGGTCAAGACAGTCTCTTGAATAAACCGGGGGCAACCATTGAAGTTGGGCCGCGCAAAAGCCTGATTCCGCCGTGGTCAAGCACCGCGCTTTTGATTTGCGGCAACGCCGGGGTGAAAAGCATTGTGCGGATCGCGCGTGCCAGGCGTTACTGTCTTATTGGTTGCAATGAAGACGATGGGGTGATAAAACGGATATCGGCCTTGTTGTTTGATCGGATGACCGAAGAGATCTATTTCGATCCGCTCGAAACTTTTCAGACCAACGTGATGGCGCCGCCAGCAGAGATTATCCGGGTTTTGGAAGATGGAGCATCTGCCATCAAGGCGTTTGCCAAAAAACGGAATTTGAAGTTCGACAACGGTCTTATTCGCTACATCATTCGCGAGTACTGCCGGGTCGGATACAATCCCACCGATGTCGAGCTTTTCCTCATCGGCCAGCTTTGGTCCAACCACTGCCGGCATCGGGATTTCAATGCCCGCTTTATTATTGATGGTGCGATTAAGCGACGCACGCCATTCCAACTGATCAAAGCGACGTGTAAAGGTAACGTGGGTCCGTTGAAAGTCCGATTTAGCGACAACGCGGCTATTTTACGAGCCAAACCGGTGCTTGATTTCGCACCGGCTAGTGCGACTGGGCCTTCGCCCTATGTTTGGCGGGTCTGTCAACGTGGAACAGCGAGCAAGGATGAGACCCACAATCATCCAACCGCGATTGATCCGTATGATGGCGCGGGAACCGGTATGGCGGTCTTGCGCGATATGTTCGGCGCGGGACGCGGTGGCGACCCCAAGTACTACATTGACATGGTTCATGTCGGTAATCTGTTTTTGCCGACACTAATATTGCCCTGGGAAAAAATGCATTTGCCTCACCCGGGACAATTGGCCACGCCGCTCAGGATTGCTATTGAAGGTACGACTGGTGCTGCGAACCATGGCAACTGTATTGGTATCCCGACCATTGCCGGATCGTATTTGACGTTTGATGATATGGTAGATGGCCAGCATTATGCCTACACCAAGCCCGTGTTCGTGGCGGGCGTAGGCGGCTGGGTTGACGCCAGGCATTTCTACAAAGTAGCGGCCCAGAAAGGCATGTTGGTAGTATTACTCGGTGGCCCAGCATATTGGATTGGCGTTGGCGGCGGATCCGGCTCAAGTCAAGACGCCGGCCGTCAAAGCGCTAAACTGGCTTTCGATTCAGTTCAGCGTCCTGATCCCTGGACCGAAGGTAAGAATTGGAATTTGATCCGGGCTTGCATTGAAATGGGTCTGGACAATCCAATCGAAGTTATTACCGATTTAGGGGCAGGTGGTGTTGATGTGGCTGTGCCTGAGATTTGTTTTCCTGCTGGTGCGAAAGTCTATCTCGATGATATTCCGTCTGGGGATCCGAGCATGCCGGAATATGTTCTGACAGGCAATGAGGCTCAGGAGCGAATGGTAGTACTGGTTTGGCCGGAGAATTATGCCAAGCTGGAAGAAGCCGCTCAGCGTCAGCGCTGCTCAATTAAGATCATTGGTGAAGTTACCGGTGACGGCAAATACACCATGGTCATGAGAGGCAAAAAGAAGTGTATTTCTATGGACATGGGTTTTATGCTTCAGGATCTGCCTCAGCTTACGATTCGGGACAAGACGCGGCCGCGCAAGTTATTGTCGCCTGTATTGCCGAACATGACGATTCGAGAAATGCTTGGCAGGACTCAGAAATTGGCTCGGGTGGCCGAGGTTGGTTTTATCACCAGTAAGTTGGACATGACAGTAACTGGCAACGTCAATCGGAACCCGATTGTGGGTAAGGCCAATTTGCCTTTGGCGGATTGTGGCGTGGTCGTTGATAGCTACTGGGAAACTACGGGTCAAGCCACTGGTATTGGTGTTCAACCGGTGAAGATGTTGGTTAACGTCAAGTCCGGTGTTAACGTCACGATTGCTGAAGCCTTGCTGAATCTAGCAGCCGCCAGGGTTGATTTGAAGAATGTCTGCTTCTCAGCCACATGGCAATGGGCTTTGGGTCAGCCCGGCGAAAGCGCGAGCTTCTATCAGGCCGTGGAAGCGGCCAATGCTTTCTGTCGGAAGCTTATTCGGCGCATTAGGCAACGGGTTGGCGTAGGCAAGGACTCGCTTTCGATGACGGTTGTGCACGAAACCCAGGAGGTGACCAAAGCTCCGGGCACAGTTCAATTCCGGGCTTTTACTGACTGTCTTGACGTGACCAAGACTCTGACGCCTGACATCAAGCGGCCTGGTCAAAGCAGGCTGGCGTTAATTGATCCGTCTCGCGGCCTTCGTCGGTTGGGCGGAAGCGCTCTACTTCAGGTTCTGAACCAGATTGGTGACAAATCGCCGGATGTGGATTACCCGGATGATTTGATTGGTACTTTTCTGGCTATGCAGGAGCTCATGGATCGCGGTTTGGTTCTGGCCTATCATGATCGCAGTGATGGCGGATTGGTTCAGTGTTTTTCGGAAATGGCCTACGCCGGCAACTGCGGACTCCGTATTAAATTGCCCCAAAGCAAAATGCCGGGTGTGACCGCAGTGGAAGATTTATTTGCCGAAGAGCCGGGCGTAGTTATTGAGTATTTACCGGAGAATGCCCAAGCCATTAAGGCAGTGATTCGTCAGTTCGGTTTGAGTCAAATCTTTTCGGTTATCGGTGAGACTGTGGCCGGAACCGATGAAGATATCACCGTGATCTATGGCAACAAAGTGGTGCTTCAAGACCGCATGATCAATTTGCGGCAAGAATGGCGTGAGCTTTCGTTTCACCACGATGCCATTCAGGCCAATCCGGAAACCGTGGCGGCCGAGAGAAAGAACACCTACCATCTGCCTGAGCAGCGTTTCCATCTGTCGTTTGTGCCCCAGCCCACCAAGCAGGTCTATTTGCGTCTCAAGCAAAAACCCGCCTTTGTGATTTTTACCGAAGCGGGCACGAACGGACATCGAGAATTTGCTGGAGCGGTGGCTGCCGCTGGTTTTGAGCCCTGGAGCGTTACCATGACGGACTGGTACGACGGTCGCTTCGCACTTGATCCTGAGAAGTACCGTTGTTTTGGTCTGCCTGGAGGTTTTGCTGACATGGATGTCGGCGACGCCGGCAAAGGCTTGGCCATGAAGATCAGATTCAACGAACGCATGAATGATCAGCTTCATGGCTTTGTCCAACATCAGGGAACACTCGGCCTGTGCATCTGCAACGGTTTTCAGGGTATGACGCGATTGGGTATTCTGCCCTGGGTTGGCATATCTGACACGGATCAGCCTTGTTTGGTACGCAATGTTTCCGATCGTTTTGAGTCACGCCCGGTTATGTTGCGCGTCATGGAAAGTCCTTGCGTCTGGACAGCAGGAATGGCCGGTTCGGTTATTCCGGCTTGGATTTGTCACGCCGAAGGCCAAATCAAGTTTCCCAATCCGGTCATTATGGAACAGGTGCTGGAGCAAGGTTTGGCGCCGATTCGTTTTGCGGATCGGCTTGGGCGCGTGACGCAAGACTATCCGTTCAATCCAAACGGATCACCTCTTGGTATTACTTCCTTGTGCAGTCCGGATGGACGTTTCTTGGGGAAGATGCCTCACTCCGAGCGCAATTTCCGTAAGCCTGGCATCCAGGCTCTTTATACTCCTTCCGAGTGGAGTGATTTGGAGGCCTCACCCTCGCTGCGTTTCTATCAGAACGCCTATGAGTGGATCAAGAAGAACTGATAGACGTTGGTACATTTGAAACATAACCCGCGAGCATCTCCTAACCGAGAAGCCCGCGGTCTTTTTTTTATTTGAAATTGAGAATTGTAAAAGCTTGTAAAATTAGATAATATGTGTTAATTTCATCCCGAGGAATTGAACCTGAACAACCATTGGAGGAAGACATTATGAAGCTGCGCGGAATCGATTTTGGTAACGTACTTGGGGCTTCGGGAGTGCAAGGATTTTTTGGCGAAGGCTATTGGTTTCACCGCCTATGGCGGCCGTTTGGGCTGGATTTGTCCGACCTAACCTTTGTGGCCAAAACGGCGACTATGTGGCCGCGCTCGGGCAACATGGCTTTGAAAAAAAACTTTGAGCCTCGGAACTTATTTCCCTCTTGCGTCAAGGTTAAACCCTGGCGCGGCCTGGTTTTGAATGCTGTTGGTTTGAGCAATCCTGGTCTTTTGGCTTTGCTGGCCCGGGAATCTTGGCAGAAGCGAACCAAGCCATTCTGGCTTTCACTGATGCCAATGGGTAATACGGCGAATGAGCGTTTGGAAGAGCTGCGAACTATGGTGAATCTGATTGGTTTGGAGAAGGAGAATTTTTCTGCGCCGTTCGGTTTGCAGA
This sequence comes from Candidatus Buchananbacteria bacterium, assembly GCA_041663485.1. Lineage (GTDB taxonomy): Bacteria > Patescibacteriota > Patescibacteriia > Buchananbacterales > UBA6539 > 02-FULL-45-11b. The sequence continues at coordinate 20,596 of JBAYMO010000003.1, forward strand.
TAAATCTTTCCTGTCCGAATACTAACCACGATCCCGGCCAATTGATTGAAGAGTCGGATGCCATGCTCAATGTCGCCGGGACGCTTGGCGTGCCATTGATGTTGAAGTTCAGTATCGCTTCGGCTCCGATTGAAGCCGTCGCGGCGTTAAACGATCATGCTATGTGTGATGCGATTTGTGTTTCCAACACCTTGCCGTTCGGTTGGCAAGGCATTGATTGGCAGAATGTTTGGGGCGGCACCACTTCACCTTTAGCCGAATTTGGCGGTGGCGGACTTTCTGGTGGAGTTCTGCGACCATTGGTCTGCAAGTGGATGGTGAGTTTGCGTAAGGCCGGATTTACCAAGCCGATCAACGGCGGTGGCGGAATTCTTTGCGCCGATGACGTCGACGCATTCAATCGTGCCGGCGCGTCCTCAATTTTTATCGGTTCGGTCGCGATGGTGCGGCCGTGGCGAGTCAAGTCAATCATCAAACAAGCCAACAAGCTGGATTGGAGGTAAGAATGTCGGATCAAAAAGATACTGGTAAACTCATCACCTTGCGTCGGCTGTTCGACGGCCATTGTCATTTTCGTTTGTCGCCACTGCTGGATTTGGTTTTGCCGCAGACGGCTCGTTGCGCGGAATTTGGTGTTGCCATGCCCAATACCCGGCCGCGCGCGATTTTGACCGGCGATGATGTGACTTGGTATCGCAACTTGATTATGCGGGCTCTGGATAAGATGGAAAATCCCACGTCGTTCGAACCGGTGATGACTATTGAAGTTCGGGATAATACGACGCCGGCAATGATCATCGCGGCTGCCGCGGCTGGTGCCAAGGCGGCGAAAGCGTACGTATTGGGGACGACGACCAATTCGGATCAAGGGCTTCGCGACTTTTTCAGCCGCGGTATTACCAACACGTTTTCGGCCATGCAAGATTATGGGATGCGGCTTTTGATCCATGGTGAACTGAATCAATCACGCCTTTTGGTAACCAAACGCGAGCAGGCCTTCTTGCCGACTTTGTCCCAATTGGCTGAAAAGTTCCCCAATCTCAAAATCGTGCTTGAGCATGTTTCCACCAAAGCCGCGGTTGAGTTGGTAAAAAGTCTCGGGCCGAATGTTGCCGCTACGATTACCGCTCACCATCTTTGCCTGACCTTAAACGACGTCATCGGCGATGGACTTCGGCCGCATAATGCCTGTATGCCGATGCCGAAAGATTTCGATGATCGCGACGCGCTCATCGAAGCGGCCACAAGCGGCAACCCCAAGTTTTTTCTCGGTTCCGATAGCGCGCCGCATTTGCGCGAGAATAAGGAATGTGCTCATGGTGCTTGTGGTTGCTACACGGCGCCGATTCTGCCCGAAGTGTTGACCGAGATATTCGAAGTGGCTGGCCGCCTGGAGAATTTGGAGAATTATTGGGCCAACTTCGGCTTGGCGTTCTACGACCTGCCGGCTCGCATGACCAAAATCACCATGGTCAAAAAGATCCGGAGGGTCCCCGAAATAATTGACGGGGTCGTGCCGTTTCGCGCCGGCCAGTATACTTTCTGGCAGCTCTTTGAAGAATAGCATTCAATTTTTACGCTTGCCGAATTGGTTTGTCTGACAAACCTCGGTAAGCGTTTTTTTATTTGGGGTTAGATTTTATTTAATATTTAACTTAAAACGCCTTCCCAAGGGAAAGGCGTTTGGTAAAGTATTGAATTTATTTCATGAATTATCTGTTATAAACAATCGTAAGATTATAGTTAAAACTGCCAAAGAAAAAAATACAATACCCCACGGTTTCCATTTATTTTGCGCGGCCTTGAATTTTTCCACACTCTCCCATTTTTGCGAGCGCCAGGCCCATTCATTGCCTTTGATGCCCAAAATGATAATCATGACAATATTAACCAAAGGTATAAGAACGAGCAGTGATATCCAGACTCCGTGCCAAACACCCCAGATCCAATGTAGACCAGCGGCGCCCCAATTCCAGCCTTTAATTTCTTCCGGCACCACAGAATTTTTACCTTGACCTGATCGCTCATCAAAAATTCCAGTCGCTAATTCTTTTTTATTAAGAAAAACCAAACCCAGGGGAATACCGACGATAATGCCAATGATGGATAAAATACCGATTAAGCCCAAAACGACATTGATAATGTTTAATATTTCGGAGCGCATTTCACCGGCGGGAGTATTTAAAGCTGCTTCGGTAGATAAGCCAAGCATCATCGCCGTAACAAAAGCGGCTAGAGCATAGGTGATAAAAACTAATATCAGGCAAAGAAACGGGCCAATTATTAAAGCGATGCCAATTTTCTTATTCTTGGCCGGGACAATATAGTTGTTGTCACTCTTTTTCGATGGTGATAAACTATTATTTTCTGTCATAGATTTCAAAATTAATTTTAACGTTTCTGGCCACAGTTTAAATAAAGAAGGGTCGCCATGATTGGCGACCGTTTTCTTTGTTAACTTTTGATTGGAGCAATGCCTTTTGGATTTGGACCGTATTTGTTTTCTCCGGGATTGCTATCAATAATCATTAAAACTAAAAGCCAGATGGCGCCGACTATGGGAATCAAACATATAAGTAACATCCAACCGCTTTTTCCGACATCGTGCAGTCTTCTGACGGCAACGGCTAAGCTGGGAATTAAAACCGCCAGGCTGTATAAGAATCCGATGGTGTTGTAATCATCGCCGATGACTGTGCTGATAATTCCCGCGGCCAGGCTGATAATAATATTAAACAAAACAAAGTACCAATATTCTGCTCTTTGGGCGCGGCCGGTGAAGGTAGCATATTTTTTTAAAACCGAAGTGTAGTAGTTCATAATTTTTTAGTTAAAAGATAAACAATTATGTGGTAATTTATGGCGACCTTTACTCTATTAATCTACCAAAAATACCAAGAATTATCAATCATCGCTTTTGTTTTAATGTCGAATGTCCGTCGTTTTTTGTCCGGAAGTTTTGAAATAATTTGGTTTGACAATAAAACCGGTATTTTGTAGTATAATGGGTTGAGTGGTAATACCTAATTGTGATCTTTAAAATTGAAAACCTGCGATTCCCTTGGGGAATGAGCAGTTCTGACATATTGATGAGTTGGGCGCTTATGTGAGTGCCTGACTTTGGCAGGCAGAAAAAGAAAGGCAGGGTTGAAGAATGAAAACCGCAATGTGTTTGGGTCTAATCTTGTTTTCCGTGATTTTGGTTGGTTGCTTAGTGCCTCAAGAAGTACCGGAAGTAACGCCGGCGGGATTTGAGGAGCCAATCTGGCTTGAGAATCAGGGGATTGGTTGCGTCAGCGTGGCTCTTGACCCGCGTCATTCCAAGCTGGGCATGGCTTATAGTGAGCGAGCCAATCAAGTCGGAGATGGTCAGTGGATGCTGATGTATGCCGAGCTTGATTCAAGTGGCAATTGGCAAATTCAAGCCATCGGTGATGTCTCTTCGTATACCGATTGCTCGTTGGAATTCTTGGCCGATGGCAGTCCGCTTGTGGTTTATTATCGTGACCAGATTGGCATGACCAGCTCAAGTTTGTATTCCGCCAGCCTGGGAGATGACGGCGTTTGGCAAATTGAACGCCTATTCAACACATTATGCTCACGAGATTCTTTGGCTATTGACCCAACGACAAACACCGCCTGTGTTTTTGGCAACAGCACGGGGGATTATAATCTCTATTGGGCGCTTTATGATAGCAGTGTTGGCAGTTGGAATTTTGACTTGTTGTCCTGGGCTGACGCGTGCGCCGAATCCGCCCAGTTCAATCGCCTGACCAGCAGCTTCTGTTGCGCTTTCACAACTTTGAGCTGGACAAATCATCCGGCGGTGCTTTGCTATTTTGACGGACAGGGTATTGAAGACATCAAGACCGAAGAGCATGCTTATAGCTGGATTCCGTCGTTGGCTATTTCACCCACCACCGGATACCCGCATATCAGTTATGGCTCTGAGTATATCTACTACGATGGCGCGCAATGGGTAATCACCGAGGTGATTAAAGGTGCTGCGTTTACTTCGATCTGTCTTGACCCTTTGACCGAAGAGCCAAAGATCGCCTACGCAAAAGATTTTTCCTATATCGTTGGTGACCGACTCAATCTGGCTGTTTGTCAGGCTGGTGAGTGGACCATTAATACTTTCGGGAAGATTAAGTGTGAGGCTGTCTCGATGGTTTTGACGCCGACCGGCAAGGCCATTATGGTTTGCAGCGGTCGCGACGTTCTTTGTGTTGAAATGGAAGAGGGCGCTTGGCCCTTGGCACCTTTGCCCGGCGAGGGAGAAGAAGACGGCTGAGTCAATATTTTTGTTCTATGTTTTGGTGGAGCCATTCGGTCCCACCATTTTTTATACAAAAAATCCGCCCAAAAAAAATATTTTCGGCAAAGGATCTGACCCAAAAAATAATAAAATTATTATTCTCAAGCCAAGACGATATATTATCGATGTCGCAAGGCGCCCTTGGGACAGAATTTGACACACATGCCGCAATCGCAACATTTATTTGCGTCTACTATTGGCGCGTCAAAATTTTTTTGGGACAGAGCTTTTTTTGGACATATTTTCAAGGCCGGACAGGGATGATTTTGCGGACATTGGTTTTTATCAACAAAGATTGGCATTAGTTTGTTTTATTTTAACGATTTTTTAGGTTCATGCTTGACAATCTCTTGAATATGTGTTAATATATATAATCTTTTAGTGTGAGTATTATCCTCAATGTGAGGTGAGCTCCCTATTTGATGTAACCAGAAGGAGAGTTGCCGTGAAACAAGAAGAGATTAAGGCATTGCTTGAAGAGGCGGCCAAACCGACGTGTTCGTCGGTGAGGCGCAATGATATTCATTGCCGGCTGTCCGAAGCCTCGGCGGCAATGGGTGAGAATGGCGTCTACGAGGTAGATAATCCGGAGGCGGGACTTATCGTGCTCTTGGATCGCCTCTTCATAAGCACCCTCAAGAATCGCCCGGAGCTACTACCTACGCTCTTCCCGGCCTTCGCCGTGATCTGCGGCGATCGCGACGAAGACCTCATCATCGCCCAGATAGACTGGTCGCTGGTCTGAACCAAGCGGCAAGTCTGCTGTCGACCCCGTCTGACGTATGTCACCGGGGTCGTTACTTTTTAGAAACAATTGGTTCTGGTAAAGTTTAATTTTACTGGTATTGTCTTAGATGTTGTTTATTTCCAACTATATTTTGTTTATTGATGTTTTGTCAATCAGGATAAAATTTCTTTTATCAGTTCAGGAAACTCCGTCGTTTTCATATCTCCCATGGTGTAATGGCCATGGTTTTTAAGTTCTATAATTTTTCCGCCCAGAGCGTCGTGCAAGATCTTCAAGCTTTTTTTGCCCGTGTCTTCTTCGTTGTCGGAGGTAAACATAATAATTTTTTCAACTCTTTCTTTAATCATTTTATCTATGGAAAAAGTATAGAAAGCTTCTCTAAAAGTTTCATCTTGGTCATTTATTATCCAGGGAGCGACTAAGATAAGTTTAAAAATTTTTCTTTTGGTTTCGCCTAACCAACGAACCAAGAAAGCGCCACCGCAACTATGGCCTATTAGTATGGTATTTTTATTGATATCGCTTTGTTCAAATTTCGCTTTAAACTTTTCATAAACTGGAGACCATGGCTTTGGCATCATGGGAGCCTCGGTTGGTATATTATTGGCAATAAGTTGATTTTTAGTCCAAGCAATCCAATGATTATAATATCTTGCTTTAAGATTTATTGTTGTTTTTGGGCTTGAGGGGCATCCATGAATTATGACGCAGTTCTTGTTTGCCATAAAGTATTGGTTATGATTGCTTGTTGGGGTGGATAATCTCAACATATCAAGCTAGCCGAAGTTGCGAAGTTAGCGGCGTAATAAAATGAAATATTATCACGCCGCAGACAAGCTATGTCGTATACACCGTGTTAAGTGTAGTGCTAATTTAAATACTTTTCCTTGAATTCCGGATTAATTTTCAAATATACCGTTAGATCCGTTTCAATATTATAGTTTTTTAGAATAAGTTATTTAAGTAATAAATTGTTTTTATTTATAATATAACTTAATAATCAATTTTTTTATTTCAATTAAAATAATATTTAGTATTATTAAGCTATAAATAAGTGGGCTTGATATTTGCTCTACTAATAATGAAAAATATTTTTCATTCAAGTTAGCAATGCCAAAATATTTTAAAAAGAAATAAACGATTAAGTATAATTGAAATATAAAAAAGAATGAAAAATATAATCCTTCAACATAATTAAACATTTTGTATCTAAATTTAAGCTTAACAATCCTGCTCCATCGGTTTTCAATTTTATTTTGAATAGAAACATAGTCTAAATAAAAAAATACAAAACCAGCTGAAAAATTGATCAGAGCAATTGTCATTATTAGTGCTAATATGTATGGATTGGTTATTTCAATTTTTAAAATAAATAATTCAAATAACCAGCAATAAATCCAAAATGTTTCTTTTAAAATTTTTTCCATTTGAAATAATAAATAAATTATCTTTTGTCCAACGTTCGGCGGCTGATTCGACGTTTTAATGTCGTATGCTCGCGTATATTCGATGGTAAGCTAATTTAAAGATCAAATCTATACCTACATTTTTTTCTTTCACCTCTTAGATATTGATCGTTATGCTTAGGCAGATCAACTATTTCTACTAGTTTACCACCGGCCAGCTCACAAGTCTTTCGAGAAGGGATATTTTCCGGATTACAAGTAACCCAAAGAGGATTTATGCCATGTTTTTTGGCAAAAGAAAACAGCAATCGTAAACTGCGTGATGCATAGTGATGACCTCTATATTTTTTATATACTCCATATCCAACATGTCCGCCATATTTAGTGTTTTCATTATTTCCAACGCGTAAATTTATGATCCCAATTTTTTTGCCTGTTTTTGCATTTCTCATTTCAAACTCATAGGCAGGAAAAAATCCATTCTTTTCATCAGCAGGAACTTTTTTTACCAGCACTAACTCCAAATCATCATCAGTGAGTTGGCCGGGATTTAAAAATGTAAATTCTTTTTTCATGGTATTAAATTAGCCCAATTTCGTCCAACGTTACCGTTTTAGGCGTGGTTTTAATAGCGTTAAACGTGTTAGGTGTAGTCGCAAAAGGAGTTACAATTTTTTACAGACAATAAGCATATGTTCACTTATTCCAACAACAACTGGGTGCGTACAGGTTTTGTAATGTGTTTCCAACCAACCTTTCCAGCGTTTCTTATTCCTGGCCAGCGCATTTATTTTTTCCGGAAAGTTAGATCCTATACCTTCTAATCCAACCATATTTAGAATTTTAACATTCTTTTTTGCAAATGATTTTTGTAATTCTTCCGGTAAAAAGAAATGGCAGGCGGTAAAGCCGTATTGCCCGGCGTAAGTTCCGGTATCGCGATATTTTTTGAAATGAGGTAATCCGATTTCCTCAGGGGATAATTGAAGGTCTCTGACCAAGACAGCTAATCTGCCGATGACCGAAACGGCGATCGGTGTCCCTTTTTTGGCCACGCGAATTAATTCGGAAACCGCCCGGTCTCTTTTTTTCTTATCAATAAGGTGAGACAGAGGACCGCCAAGACAGATAACGGCATCAAAGGTTTCGTCAGGAAATCTTGATAGGTCAGCGATCGACCCCTCAGCCATTTCTTTTACCTGATTTTGTATCTTTGCTTTTTTGATTTGTTTTTTCGCAAATTCGAGGTTGGCCGGTGTAATGTCGAGTAAGACAATATTATAGCCTTGTTTTGCGAGTTCAATCGTATACCTTCCAGGTCCTGCACCTGCGTCCAAGATTAATCCCTTCTTTGGTAGATATTTTTTAAGAAAATGTAATGTTGTATCAAATTCTAACTTATGATAGGAATCCTGGGTTAATCTGTTCCATTCCTTGTGAATTTTTTCAGTATAGAATTTTTTGACCGATTTTGTCATAGTTTTGATTAGTTTTGGTTTGCCTCCGAGCGATTACACCTAACGTATGCGGCCTAGCCGAAGTTTCGTTTGAACGTTGTGGTATAATCTCGTGGAGCGCTATCACATAAGTGAAAACGAAATTTGAGTGAGCGCGCTAAATAAAATTATTTTTTAAGTAAATCTTGGTATTGTTCTTCAATCGGTGGATTAGAAAAGTACGCCCTTACAGTAGCTCCCGGCTCTGTTAATTCTAACATCTCAAAACTATCTCTTTGAATCAATTTGAAGTTTTTTTTATTTTGGTATTCTTTTTTAAAATTAGCATAGTTAGATACTGTAAAATCTACGTCACCTTTTTCTGGTTTTTTTGGATCAGGTTTTCTAATTTTTAGTATTCTAGCATTGCTGCCCATAGGTGGTTCATCAAGTAGAAGCTTTGTTCCACTCAGATCTGTTTCAAAAACATCACCTAGTTTTTGAGCTTCAGTTAATAACTCCTGATATTCTTTGTCGTTTTGAGAAAATATGCAAATCCAAGCCGCTGTGGCTTCGCGTTCATTGGTATATTTATCTTTGAGAGCCATGGCTCGTATTAGAATTTCTTGAACGATAATTCGTTTGATGTCTATCATAAAAAATAATTTTATTTAGCAAGCGCGAACCGGCTAGCCCGCGTTAGGCGATGTGCTATCCATTTTTTGCATCAATTTTTTGTATGCTGGTGTATTAAGACCATGATCAATAACAAATTGAGTATCTTTTATACAATGATTTTTTGCTTCTTCATAATACTCAAAATAATTTGTGACATTTAGTGGGTTAAAACTCTGATTTGTTTCTTGAATTATTTTGATTAATAAATTTATTAGATTCTTTACTTCCGCATGCTTAACGGGGAATTCTTCTTCAAGCTCTTGAGGGTTTAATATGAAATAAAGATTTTTATGAGCTAAATAGTTTCCTCGCCATATTGTAAGTTGTTTTAAAATATTTTTGTATTTTTCGTCTTCAATTTCTTTCAGTAAAATTTGTTTTTTCTCATTATCCTGCAATTTAGCTAAAAAAGTATAAATTGAAAGAACTTTATTGTCTTTATCAAAAACATTTATTAGTAGAAGTAAAAAATCGTCAAATAATGAGAATATTACTGTTCTCCAAAAATTATCCCGCATTTTATAAGCATGATTATTTTTTGGATTTTGTAAATATTCCCAAACAAAAAATTGATTGGTTAGCTGGCGTATTAATCCGTTGAATTCTTTGAAATGGTTACTGTTCATAAGTAAAATGGGCAACATACCTCCTAATGTATATTATACGAACCTATTAAATCTTTTACCTAAAACAAGCCAAAACTTTATTATCTATCTAGTTCATACAAGTGCTTTCTATGCTGGATACATTTTAACAAAAAATATCTAGTAAAGCTATATATTAAGGAGTTTCGTTTTGCAGATAAATATTAGGCTTTGTCTATGTCTAAGAGTAGAAATTATATTTTTTATCGTTGACAAGATTATTTTTTCGCAGTAAATTATAAAACTATGCAGCAAGCTGTTGACTAAAGTAGAAAGGATACTCGTAGATATGATCATTTGTCAGGTACGGGCAAACGTTTTGGTCGTTGAGCCAGATGATTCAAAGGCCGAGAGAACTTTGGCAAGTTTGAAGCTGGTTTATGCCGGTGAATTTGTGAGAGTGCAAACAGTCGAAGAAGCTCTTTCGCTGCTTGGCCAGGCTCACAAATTCAACATCGTGGCATTCGATGGCAGTGTTTGGTCGGTAGAGCAGGCCATTGCCATTTGGCAAGTTAATTAGTTATCTCCTCGGGTGGTTTATTCCAAGGAGATTTTTTTTATCAAAAAACACCTCCTGACGGAGATGTTTTCTGGTGGGCGTACGTGGACTCGAACCACGGACCTTTACAATGTCAATGTAACGCTCTAACCAACTGAGCTATACGCCCTTGTATAAATTTTGTAACTATTTATTTTTTTAAATATCAATGTAACGCTCCCCGCCCGCATCGCTACGCGAGCAAGCTCGCTTGCGAAGCGTTGCGGGCGGGTAACCAACTGAGCTATACGCCCGTATAAAAAGTCAAAATCCAAAAATCAAAAGTCAAAAATAATATTAGTATATTTTTAAAATAATTGCAAGGTAATCGCGTTTTCAATCTTAGTTCATCCGCTTAGTGCCCATGCCTGGACTTGAACCAGGGACATCCACCTTATAAGGGTGGCGCTCTAACCAACTGAGCTACATGGGCACTAAATGGACGAGGAAATTGTTTTCGGGTGGCCTACATCGCTTTGCGAAGCATTGCTGGACATTAACCAACTGCCTGCCCGCCAGGGCTTTGCCGCAGGCAATGCCGGCGGGAGCTACATGGGCACTAAATGGACGAGGAAATTGTTTTCGGGTGTTTTATTGTAACAGTCCTTGTATCGTCTTAAAAACATCAAGTCCGCTGGGAGAAAAAATACTTGGCACAAACTTTTCTTTATCTGGTTCTGACATGGTCAGTAGTTTTTTTAGGTCAATAGCTTCAAAGCCGGTTGCTTCGCCATCTTCAATTAATAAATCCTCAATTTTTTCCTGATAGCCATAGGCAAATATGGCCTGAATTTTATAATTAATTTTGCCTGTAATTTGATCTTGTGATTTGCTTTTGACGGTTTTAAGCAAAATTAGGTCAGAAGCTTTCACGTTAATGCCGGCTTCTTCCGCTATTTCTTTTAAAGCCGTGTCCAAGTAGTCAGAACCGATTTCCACGTGGCCGCCGACCGTGGCATCCAACAAGTTGGGGTAAGTGTCTTTATTTTTGCCGCGATGCTGGAAGATTATTTCACCGGCTGGCGTATAAAACCAAACATTAATCTCTCGATGCAATAATCCCTGGCGATGAATGTTTTCGCGCGTTTCTTCGCCGATGATTTTTCCATTTTCATCGATGATATTCAGTTTTTGATCGTCAGACATTCAAGTTTTAAACTTTAATCTTTTAACGTTACTATTATACCAATCAAGACTTAAATTTAAAAGTCAGCTAATTTATTTGTCCCAGCTTTTCTTTAATTTTGGCGATTACCTCTTTTTCCGCCTCTACCAAATTTGAATTGGGCAAGCAAAACTCCACCAAATTTTTATTACCCTTGGTTTCAAAGGCGCCGGCCAAATACAGGGCATTGTGGTTTTTTATGGTATTTAATAAAACGCAGACATTACTGCCTTGCTGATAAATTAAAACGACAATTTCCACGCCGGGAATAAATGATACCAATTCATCAACGACTTCTGGCAATTCTTGAGCGCCGGTTTTGGCTTCCAAAAAATCATGCTCGGTAATTAAGGTCCAAACGAGCTTATTACCGTCAAAACTTTTAAGTCGCGCCAAAGCTCGACCCCAAAGATTCAGCGTAGAAAGCGAGCGACTGCGATAGATTTTTTTTATAATCAAATCCCGATCGGCTTCAGCCGCCAAAAGTTGGCCGGCGATTTCTAAGGTTTTGGGCGTTACATTCGATGTTTTAAAACTTTTGGTTTTAGTAATTAAGCCCGCCAAAATATTAGTCGCGATTTTTTTATCCCAAAGACTCTTGTCGATGGCATTAATTAAATTAAAAATAATTTCCGCGCTAGCCACGGCGTTGATATTTACCAGATTGATTTGACCGTAGTGTTCATTCTCCGGATTTGAGTCAATGTTGATAACGGGTGTGTTATAGAAAAACTCCGTGTGTTGCTGATAAATTTTTCCCAAAGACTCCAAGTCCGGCGTATCCAAAGTAATAATCAAATCATATTTATAGTCAGTGTTTGAAGTTGTAACTTGGTTTTGGTTGAATGAACCGTTTTTGGGAGTAATAAAAATTTTTAATTTGTCGCCCTCAACGTTATAACTGAATTCTTCAATTTGCTTGCCGGCCGTATCAAGACAAATCACAAATTTTTCCAAGTTGCTGACGTCAGGTTTAATGTTTTCGCTTTGATCCAAAAAGTCCAAAGTCTTTAAACGCGCAAAATCAGCCGAGGCGATATCAACCAATTTGCCCAGCTTTACCAAAACCGAATAAAGCGCCAGAGCGCTTGCGACGGCGTCAACGGAATAATCCTTATTAAAAGTGATTAGAATATGTTGACTAGTTTTAATTGTATTAATGACTTGTTCAGTCTCGGATAAAACCATAATTACTAAAGCATCGGGCCTAAGCCTAACTGGTGTTTAAAGTAGTTTATTATACCCTAAGTTGGGGGATTTGTCATTTTAGACATAATCAATGGCTGTGTCAAGGGGTTTAAGGGGGCTAAAGGTATATAATAAGATAATAAAAATAGGCTAATTCTTTACAAAAGGCCATAAATTTGTTAGAATTAGGCCATAATTACCGAAAAAATAATCATGAACGAAAATGAAATCAGCAAGGCTTACGAGCCGAAATTAACTGAAGGCGCTATCTATAAAAAATGGGAAGAGTCCGGATTTTTTAATCCTGATAATTTGCCCGGCCAGCGTAAAGAATCATTTACCATTTCCATGCCGCCACCAAACGCGACCGGAGTCTTGCACTTGGGTCACTCGGTGATGTTGGCTATTCAAGATTTGGTCATTCGTTTTCAACGCATGTCCGGCAAAAATACTTTGTGGCTACCGGGTACGGATCATGCTTCAATTGCCACCACCACCAAAGTGGAAAAAATTATTAAAAAAGAAGAGAATAAAACCCGTCACGATTTAGGCCGAGAGGAATTTGTCAAGCGCGTTGACGCTTTTGTCCAAGATTCGCGCAGCACGATTCGCAATCAGATGAAGAAGATGGGATCGTCTTGCGATTGGTCGCGCGAGCGATACACTTTGGATCAGGGCTTGTCCTTGTCGGTTAGCGAAGCCTTTATTCAAATGTATCACGAAGGTTTGATTTACCGTGGTAACCGCATTGTTAATTGGTGTCCGCGCTGTGCTTCTACTTTGGCTGATGATGAAGTTGAATATCAGCCCCAAAGAGGTAAATTTTATTATATTAAATATGGCCCGTTTGTGGTGGCGACGACTCGACCGGAAACTAAAATTGGCGATACGGCCGTAGCGGTTAACCCCAAAGATGAACGTTACCAAAAATATATTGGTCAGGAAATGGATGTTAATTTAGGCAAGGTCAACGTGCACGTTAAAGTAATTGCTGATGAATCCGTGGATCCCGAACTGGGCACCGGGGCTTTAGGCGTAACGCCGGCTCATTCCGCGATTGATTTTGAAATGGCTCAAAAAAATAAATTGCCAATTATTCAAGTGATTGGTGAAGATGGAAAAATGACTGACCAAGCCGGACCTTATGCTGGGCAATTAGTGGAAGATTGTCGCCGCAATTTTGTAAATGATTTGGAGACGGCAGGTTTAATTGAAAAAATTGAAGAAGTGGATAATAATTTATCGGTTTGTTATCGCTGCGAACATGTGATTGAGCCTTTAATTTCCAAACAATGGTTTGTTAATGTCAATTTGCCTTTGAAAAAATTTAACGGTCAATCAATAAAAGATAAATGTTTGCAGGTGGTTAAAGAAAAGCAAATAGAAATTATTCCCGAACGGTTTGAAAAAGTTTATTTGAATTGGATGGAAAATTTATATGACTGGTGTATTTCCCGACAGATTTGGTTTGGCCATCGGATTCCGGTTTGGTATCGGGGTGAAGAGATTTTTGTGGGCGATAAAGCGCCCGAAGAAAAAGGCTGGGTTCAGGATCAAGACACGCTTGATACCTGGTTTTCTTCCGGTCTTTGGACTTTTTCCACTTTGGGTTGGCCGGAAAAAACCAATGATTTAAAAACCTTTCATCCGACTTCTTTAATGGAAACCGGTTATGATTTGATATTTTTTTGGATTGCTCGAATGATTATTATGTCTAATTATTTGATGGAAGAAGTGCCGTTTAAGCAAGTTTATATGCATGGTATGGTCAGAGACGAAAAGGGGAGAAAGATGAGCAAATCTTTGGATAATACCATTGATCCGTTGGTTATGATTGAAAAATTTGGGGCGGATGCGACCCGGCTGGCTTTGATTATTGGCACGGCGCCAGGCAATGATATCGTGGTTTCGGAAAATAAAATTGAAGGTTACCGAAATTTTGTTAATAAACTTTGGAATATTTCTCGGTATATTCTATCCAAAGTGGAAAAGCCAACCATCATTGAGAAAGAACCAAAAGCCAAAACCCTGGCGGATAAATGGATTTTATCCGAACTGAATAATTTGATTGACTTGGCCACGGAGAATTTAGAAAAATATAATTTTTCTTTGGTCGGCGAAAGAATTTATGAATTTACTTGGTCAAAGTTGGCCGATTGGTATGTGGAAGTCTCCAAAGTGGAAACGGACAAAGAAGAAATTTTATTATATATCTTACAAACTTTGCTTAAACTCTGGCACCCTTTCTGTCCGTATGTAACCGAAGAAATTTGGGGCAAATTCGGCGCTAAGAATTTATTGATAATTGAAGCTTGGCCCCAGGCGCAAGGTAAAGTTGATAAAAAATCGCAAGTCGAATTTGAATTAGTGGCTGAAATTATTACGGCGATTAGAAATTTGCGCGCCGATAGTAAAATTTCTCCGGCGCAAAAAATTAAAGCCCTGGTGGTTTCGGCCAAAATGGATAAGCTAATTGCCAGTCAAGCCGCGGTAATTAAATCTTTAGCTCGGTTAGAATCTTTAGAAGTTGTAACCAAAGCTAAAAAGCCCGAGGCTTCTTTATCGGCGGTAATCAAGGGAGCGGAAATTTATTTGCCGGTGGCGGGTATGATTGACGTAGCCAAAGAAACCAAACGCTTGAGCGAAGAAAGTCAGCGCCTGCAAGATTTTATTAAACACTTGGAAGAGAAATTACAGAACGCGAAATTTACCGATCGGGCGCCCAAAGAAATTGTGGCCGCGGAAAAAGAAAAATTGGCTCAAAGCCAAGATCAGTTGGAAAAAATTACTCAGCAGCTAAAATCATTAAAATAAATCCATGAAGGACCAAGAATCAAAAATTGACGAGATTTTATCTCGGGGCGTGGAAAATATTTATCCCGACAAAGAAACTTTAAAAAAAGTTTTAATGTCCGGAAAAAAAATTAAATTATATTGTGGCTTTGATCCGAATGCTCCGACTTTGCATATTGGCCACGGGATTGCTATCAGACGATTAGCCAAATTTCAGGAACTGGGACATAAAGTCATTTTTCTTTTTGGTGATTTTACCGGTCAAATCGGCGATCCGGATAAACTAAGCGTCCGTCAACAAATTACCCACGAGCAGGTCTTGGAAAATTTAAAGGGTTGGAAGAAACAAATTAAGAATTTGATTGATATTGATAAAATTGAATTCAAATTCAATTCCAAGTGGCTGGCTAAATTAAGCTTTACCGATTTAATTGATATCGCCAAACATTTTACCGTCCAAAAAATGATGGCGCGGGATATGTTTCAGGAAAGATTAAAAATTGATCGGCCGATTTATTTGCATGAATTTTTTTATCCCTTGATGCAAGCCTACGATTCGGTGGAAATGGACGTGGACTTAGAGTTAGGCGGCAATGATCAAACTTTCAATATGCTTTGCGGCCGAGATTTAATGAAGGCCATGAAGAATAAAGAAAAATTTGTTTTAACCTTAAAACTTTTAGCGGATCCGACGGGTAAAAAAATGGGCAAGTCAGAGGGTAATATGATTGAACTAGCCGACAAGCCCGAAGAGATTTATGGTAAAATTATGAGCTGGACCGATGCCATGATTATTCCGGCTTTGGAAATTTTGACTGATGTGCCGATAGCAGAAATTAAAGAAATTGAAAAAGAAATGAAAGAAGGAAAAAATCCCAAGATATGCAAAATGCTTTTAGCTTATAAAGTCGTAGAAATTTATTGTGGCCAAAAAGCAGCCATTTCAGCGGAAGAACATTTCAAGCAGGTTTTTGAGGAGCGGCTAAATCCGGAAGATATTATTGAATTCAAAATTAAATCGAGAAATATTATTGATGTTTTATTGGAGACAAAATTAGCCTCTTCTAAATCCGAAGCTCGTCGTTTAATTAAAGAAGGTGGTGTTAAAGTGGATACGATTAAAGTTACAGATGAAAACTTTATAATTAAAGAAATTGACGCGGACGGGGTGGTAATTCAAAAAGGTAAAAGACACTTCGTAAAATTAGTGAAGTAATTTAAAATTTAAAAAATAGCGCGGGCTTGGAAAAATAGCCTGCGCTTTTAATATAACTTACAAAGGCAGGGGGTAAACCTCTGCCTTTGGTTGCCGTTTGACCTTTCTATGGCAACAATAAATCCACTTTTCAGGAAGCGATACTGGCTTCTGGCCTCAACACTCATTTTTTAGTGGTTTTTAGACCAAGATTGAATTTCCAGTTACCCCCTGCACTAATGTAGACGACAAGAATAAAATTTTGTTACACCGCCAAGCAGCAGATTAAATAAATAATTTTTAGCAATAAAAAAATCGGGAGTCGGTTTTTGGAAAAACTGTTTAGTTCTTAACCATCAACTTTCTCCCGAATAATGTTGTCCTCCTTAGTGATTGTTGGCTGCGATTACGCCGTGGTTTGTTTCTGCTCCGGCTGAGAGTCCGGATAGAGCACCTTGACGGGGTTAGTAACCGACAAGCTCCCTCCGAGATATTCGGCCCAAACGCGTTGGAACGCTTCGTCGTGGCTGCTTTCGCAGACCGGATAATCTGAACGACTTGCCGCGATAGTTTCGCATCCATCCAGGGACATGTTGTCAATCAAAATTTGCTGGCCGAGAAGGTCTTGCCAGCCGCGGTAGCGCGCTGCCCGCATTTGATCCAGAATACCGTCGTTGTTGATACGAACGGCAATCAAAAAGGCTCGGGCATAGGTATCCATGCCCAGAATGAACCCCAGAATCAGATCGCGCAGTTCGGTGGCGCCGCGCCGAACCTTGGCGTCGAAGTTCAGCCCGCCGGTGCTGAAGCCGCCGGAGCGCAGAACGCCTAGCATCACTTCGACCGCCGGCTCCAGGCTGTAAGGAAATTGATCGGTATCCCAATCGCACGTTTCCGTACCTTGGTTGGCGTCAATCGAGCCGAGCATGCCATTGATGAGCAGAAACGCCATTTCGTGACCCACCGTATGATTGGCCAGCGTGATATGGTTGCCTTCGACGTTGAGCTTGAAGTATTTCAACAAATCGTAGGTTTGCAGGAAATTCATCACCGTGGCCGAGTCAAAATCGTACTGATGGGTGGTTGGCTCCTTGGGCTTGGGTTCGATGTAGAATTGCCCCAGGAATCCGATGCTTTCTTTGTACCGTACAGCCGCGCGTAGAAAACGCGCGAGATTGTGCAATTCCAGACCCATGTCGGTGTTGAGCAGGGTGCTGTAACCTTCGCGGCCGCCCCAGAAAACAAATCCTGCGGCGTTCAGCGCCAAGGCGATGTCCAGGGCCAATTTGACTTGTGCGGCGGCATCCACCCAGATATTGGGGTCGGTCGCGGTTGCGGCGCCGTTGGCGTAGCGCGGGGCGGCGAACAACTTGGCCGTCACCCACAGGACTTTGATTTCGGCTGCGGCGAGTTTTTCTTTGAGTACCGGTAGGAAACTCATCAGCCGCTCTTTGGTCTCCGAAAAGCACGCACCTTCTTCGATCAGATCGAGGGTATGAAAGGTTACGAACTTGATGCCAAGGATTTGCATCAGTTCGATGATCGCTTCCAGGCGGTTGGTCGCGACCTCAAGCGGCACTTCGCCCTTGTTCCAATCGCGCACGAGCGTGGCAACTCCGAACGGGTCGGCGCCGCCATCGCAAGCGGTGTGCCAGTAGCACGCGGAGAAACGCAGCCATTCTTCCATGGTTTTGGTGACGTCTTGGCCTTTTACCTTGACGGTCACCTGTTGCCGCGCGTTGTAGTGCCGGAAAACAAACGGATTGCCCCGGTCGTCCGGATCGAACGGCACTGGGTTCAAAAAATCGGGAAACCATTTTTGCGCTGTCTCGGTCATGATAGTATCCTCGTCGTTTGTGGCTCGAATTTTGTAATTCGAAACCTGTTTCCTGAGTTTTGCCCCTGCGCTCTGCAGTGGCGCAGAAGCTGACTAATCGCTGCGACAAATCGTTTGTATCATTCACCTCTGAATGATTTCTCCTTTCTAAACGATTTGTGATTGTGGGTTGTTAAGGTCTGGCGTAAAAAACGCCATAGCCTAACTTAACAAAAAACCGGCAAAATGTCAATCGTTATTTTGCGCCCAGGTCATACCCATAGTTATGGTTTTGTGTTATAATTTTAGCAAATTAAAGGGCAAAATTTATGAAAAAACCTTCAATTATTTTTTTGTTAGCCATCATTTTTTTGGCATTATTTTTTCGATTTTATGCTTTAGGTCAAAATGATTTGCTGGGTGATGACGGCCATTATGCTTTTCGCGCTTTAGGTTGGTTGGATTATTTAGCCAGCAATACGCAAACGGCGCCGATTCAATGGTTTGGCCATATCCCTTGGTGGGCTAATCTTTCTTTTCATGATCATCCGCCCGTGATGTTTTTGCTGCAGCATGTTTCGTTTAAATTTTTGGGGCCGACGGCGTTGGCCGCCAGGTTGCCCGTGGCTCTTTTTAGCTTGATGGCGGTTATCGTTTTTTTCTATTTGATGAAAAAATCCAAGGGTGAGTGGCCGGCAATTTTTGCCGCCGGATTATTGGCCATTTCTACTCACGCCGTTTGGGTCAGCCGCTTGAGTCTCAACGATGGTCTGGTTTTAAGTTTTGAAATTGTGGCCTTGTTTTTCCTTTATCAATTTATTGGGCAAGCCCAAGGCCGTAATTTGTATGGCTGGGCGATCTTTGTCGGTCTGGCGTTACTGTCAAAATATACCGCCGCTTTTTTATTGCCGGCTGGGTTGATTTATTTGATTGTTTGGCGGCGTGAAGTTTTTAAGAAAAAAGAAATTTGGTTGGTGGGTATTATGCTTTTGATAGTTTTATCGCCGATTATTATTTATAATTTCCAGATTTACATTACCCGTGGACATTTCGATGCCTGCTTAAGTCACATGGTTGGTATGAGGCCCAATGACTTTTCTTTGATTAAGGATCGGGTAGTAAACTTTAATTTGGTAAACAATTTTGTGGCCGAAATTAAATCGCTTTATGGCGCCTGCTCTTTTTTGTTTTTTTTACTGAAGCTGACAGGCTTGATTTATCTTTTGGTTAAACTTGGCCGAAAAAAAGCCGATGATTTTGAAAAGCTAGTTGTGATAACGATATTGTCTATAATGGCCATGTTTTTGTTTATGGGTCCGGCTTCGCGCTATTTCTCTATTATTGATCCCTGGCTCATAGCGGCCGTGGTAATTTTTGTTTTTGATTTTTGGTCTTGGATTATTCACCAAAAATCTTTTTGGCTGAGCGGATTTTCTATTGTATTATTTTCTTTAATCGTTTTGTCTGAACTTTTGTATTCTATTAATACCAATTTACTGGTTAAACCTCTGGGTCGGCCGGTACGAGATTATCTGGCGGATCGATCATATAATTACGGTTTTAACCAGCTTGACTTATTTATTCGGGAAAAAATTTATCAGCCCTTGCCGACTTTGGTCAGAACCACCGAGTTTAATCGTATTCCGCTTTCTCGTTTGGAGGTTGAGAATCATGACTTTGTCGTTTACGATAATACTATCTCTTGGTTTGGCGAGATTGGTTATTTATCCAAATACCAAATTTATTATCGGCTGCCCGTAGTTTCTTATTCCGGTTTTGTACAAACGTTTCCCAACGCTAAAGACGCCCTTAAATTTTTAGAACAAGTGGGCGCTAAACGGCTTTGGTATATTTTTGCGGCTAATCCTGAGACTCAGGATGTGAATTTAAAACAGGATCACCTTCGGGTTGGCAGCATGGCCAGTTTGGCAGAAAATTTCGAGAAAGCCGGAATTAAGCCATTTATTATAAATGATGCCGCCGGCCAAATAGCTTTTAAGGTTTACTACTTAGACGTTAAAAATGGCCAATAAACAGGTAATCATCATCGGTGCTGGGCCGGCGGGACTAACCGCGGCGTATGAATTATTACGGCGCACTGATTTGAAGCCGATAATTTTTGAAACTGATGATCAAGTTGGCGGTTTAGCCAAAACTTTTCATTTTCAAAATAATCTCATTGACTTGGGACCGCACCGTTTTTTTACCAAATCCCAGCGCGTAATGGATTTTTGGCAAAGTTTGATGCCGTTTAGTCAAGAGACGGCGGTTGATTCAAAAAATGTTTTATTAAAAATTAAGCGATTGACCCGAATTTTGTTTTTGGGTCGTTTTTTTGATTATCCGATTACGTTGAGTAAAAAAACGTTAATTAATCTCGGCTCGAAAAGGATAGTCAAGATCATGATTAGCTATTTGCAAATCCGAACCAGGCCAATTCGTGGTGAAGCCAACCTCAGGGATTTTTACGTCAACCGTTTTGGTCGGGAGCTCTATGATATTTTTTTTAAAGACTATACTAAAAAAGTTTGGGGCGTGGATTGTGCGGAAATTCCCGCCGACTGGGGCGCGCAACGGGTTAAGGGTTTGTCAGTTAAACAAGCTTTGTCTCATGCTTTAAAAAACATTCTTGGATTTAAAAATCGTAAAATGGAAACTAGTTTGATTGAAAGCTTTTATTATCCTAAATTCGGTGCCGGACAAATGTATGAAGTTTTGGCGGAAAAAATTACGGCCTTAGGCGGAGAAATATATTTGAATCATCGGGTCGATCGTTTAAAGTTGGAAAATAATAAAATTATTCAGGCCGAGATTATGGACTTAAAAACCCAGCAGGTTAAGGAATTTGCGGGCGACTACTTTTTTTCTACCATGCCCGTCAAGGAATTGGTACAAAATCTATCCCAGGGTGTACCGAAAAATATTGAACAAATTGCCTCGGGCCTGGTTTACCGTGATTACATTTTAGTGGCGCTGCTTTTGAAAAATATTAGCTTTAATACTCAGGCGATTAAAGACAATTGGATTTATATCCAAGAACGAGAAATGAAAATGGGACGATTGGATTTTGTTAATAATTTTAGTTTATCGATGCTGGCCGATTTGGCCACGTTTTTGGTGGGAGCGGAATATTTTTGCCACGACGGCGATTGGCTTTGGCAAAAAACAGATAATGAGATCGTCAAATTTGCTTTTGATGAATTACTTAAAATTAAAGCCGTGGCGCCTGAAGATTTGCTTACCGGCCAAGTCTATCGTCAACTTAAGGCTTATCCGGCTTACTTTGGTTCTTATGATAAATTCGATTTAGTTAAAGAATATCTCGACAAGATTGATAATCTATTTTTGATCGGACGCAACGGCATGCATCATTATAATAATATGGACCATTCAATTTTAACGGCCATGACCGCGGTGGATAATATTGTTCAGGGGATTAAGACTAAAGAAAACATTTGGTCAATTAATACCGAAGAAGAGTATCACGAGCAAAAATAAAAAGCGTGGTTTTGGCCACGCTGAGTGCGGATAAAACTATTATTTTTGAATTAGACTTTGACCCGTCATGAATTCGGGTTTTTTTAAATCTAAAATTTCCAAAATTGTTGGAGCGACATCTGCCAAGGTGCCGCTTTCTTTAATCTTTAAATTTTTTTCCGTTAAAATAAAGGGAACCAGGCTTAGGGTATGAGCCGTATGTTTAGTGTCGGTAACGATGTCGTAATAAACTTCCGCGTTGCCATGGTCAGCGGTCATAACAGCCGTGCCGCCATTTTTTATAATTTCATCAACAATTCTGTCGGCTTGAAAATCAACTGATTCAACCGCTTGAATTAATGCTTCACGGTTGGCCGTATGTCCGATGATGTCGGCATTGGCAAAATTTATAATTAAAAAGTTCGTGCCATTTTTGATTTCTTCAATCGCGGCATCAGCAATTTCTTTAGCCCTCATTTCCGGGGCTTGATCGTGAGTTTTTACGTCCTGCCGACTTTGAATGATAATATCTTTTTCATTTTTGTATGGCAATTCTCGGCTGCCATTAAAATAATACGTGGCAAAAACAAATTTTTCAGTTTCCGCAATATGGGCTTGAGTCAAATTGGCTAAAGAAATTTGTTCAGCCAAATTAGTCTCGATTTTAATTGGGGGAAAGGCGACAACCGAATGAAGGTCTCGGTCATATTCGGTTAAAGTTACAAAAAATAAATTATTTTTTTCGGATTTTTGTAAATTCATTTTTGTCAGCATTCTGGCTCGGTCAGCCCGGAAGTTAAAAAAGAAAATTCCATCGTTTTCTTGAATACGACAGCAATTATTATTTTCATCTAAAAATATTATTGGCTCCAAAAATTCATCTAAAATATTTTCTTGATACAATTTACTTAGAATTTCCGAAGGCTTTTTATTGGAGCAGAAATTTTTGGCTTGCCCGTCATACATGGCACTGGTGGCTACTTCCAATCGATCCCAATTATGGTCGCGATCCATGGCATAGTAGCGTCCCATACAGGTAGCGATAAATCCGACGCCCAAGCTTTCTAGAATTTCCTCTAATTTTTTTAAAAATTCGGCGGAGCTTTGCGGGGGAGTATCTCGACCGTCAGTAAAGGCATGAATGGCAATCTTTTTTAATCCGGCGGCTTTAGCGGTTTTTAAAAAATCATAAAGATGTTCTTCGGAACTGTGTACGCCGCCTGGTCCGATTAACCCTTGAACATGCAAAGTGGAATCGTATTTTTTAACATGATTAAACAAATCAACAAAAGCTTGATTGGTAGAAAATTCACCGTTGCGTCCCGCTTTGGCCACGCGAACTAAATGAGTATCAATGGCTCGGCCGGCACCAATAGTGGCATGTCCGACTTCGGAGGTACCAATTTGTCCGGCTGGCAAACCGACGGCTTCGCCGCTCGCTTCAAGTAAAGCGTGAGGGTAGCTTGACCAAAGCCGGTCAAAAAATGGTGTTTCGGCTTCAATGATGGCATTGTATTCTTTTTCAGTCCGATAACCCCAGCCGTCTAGAATTATTAAAGCTACTTGTTTTTTCTTATCCATAAAATTATTTTTTATGTGTAAATTATAACAGATCGCTGATTCTTGGCAAGAAAAAAACCCGCCTTTAACTTTTGGCAGGAAATGAGCTTCAATTAAATTGCGTTTTGGCAACTAAGCTAGCTGGTTGCTTAGAATTTTCACCGCAGATAAAGACCGGTTTATTCTCCGCGATTTTTTCTCGAATAAAAGTATTAAGTTCTTTTACTTGAGTTAAGGCAGCATTTTTTTGCTTGGGTGGCTTTTCCAAGCTTAGCCAGTCAAAACCCGCTGTCTCAATCTTTCTAACCAACCCTGGCTTTAGGGGCGCCAAGCTGATAATCGCTTTGATACCATTTTGGCTGAGCCAGTCAATGTCTTCAGGAGATTGGGGTTGATCACCAATTGCTAACCAGCTAGGAACTTGCCAATTAAATTCCATTGGCATTAATGCTCTCCTTAATAATTGAGCCTACTGCATTCTAGTCGATTCAAGACTATTTGTCAATCGTGCCAAAATAATTATCTAATTATTTCACTAGTTTTTTGCTGGCATTAAGCCCGGCCAAATAACCAGTGCAAAAGGCAATTTGTAGATTATAACCGCCAGTTGGGCCATTAAGATCAATAATCTCGCCGGCAAAAAATAAATTATCAATAATCTTTGAACCAAGAGTTTTGGGATTTATTTCTTTTAAGCTCACGCCGCCGGCTGTAACAATCGCTTTGTCAAAATTATCTAAAGCTGAAACGTTTAAAGTAAATTCAGAAAATAATTTTAATAACCGGCTTCGTTCTTCTCGACTTAATTGGCCGACTTTTTTTTGTTCATCAATTAATGATAGCTTTACAAAGAGGGGAATGAGTTTTTTTGGTAAAAGTTGATCCAAACTGTTTTTAAAAGATTTATTGGGGCTGGTGCTAAAATCTTTTTGTAGTCTAATATCAAGAGTCGGCCGATCCAAGGCGGGTTTGAAATTAATTTTTAACTCAACTTTGCCTTGGGCTAAATATTCTCCGATTCTCTGACTTAAATCAATAATTATTGGCCCGGACAGTCCGCGATCGGTAAACAAGGCTTCGCCAAATTCTTCCGCTTGTTTTTTGTTATTTTGATAAATAGCAACAGATACATTTTTTAAACTTAAACCTTCCAGCTCTTTAATCCATTTTTCTTTGACCAAAACCGGAACTAAGGCGGGTGTGGGTTTGATAATTTCGTGGCCAAATTTTTGCGCCCAAGCGTAGCCGTCGCCAGTGGAACCGGTCTGGGGATAGGCTAAACCGCCAGTCGCTAGAATTATTTTGTCAGCAAAAATTTGACCGTCAGCTAACTTAATTTTTTTTATTAGATTTTTTTCCAAAATCAATTCTTGAATTTTGGCGTCTTTAATTATTTTAACATTCCCATTATTTAAAAATTTAATTAAGGCGTTTAAAACATCAGCGGATAAATCAGAAACCGGAAAAACTCGGCCGCCTCGTTCCACTTTGGTTTTGACCCCGAGATTTTCAAAAAAATCAACCACTTCTTTTGGGTTAAAAGCCGCCAGAGCGGAAAAGAGGAAAGAGCCATTGGCGCCAAGTTTTTTAATAAAAGCGCGATTGTCTTTTTGGGCATTAGTAATGTTGCAGCGGCCTTTGCCGGTAATTAATAATTTTTTGCCCAGAGCCTTGTTTTTTTCCAGCAATACGACCGAGGCGCCATTTTTTGCCGCCCAGCCAGCGGCCATCATGCCGGCCGGTCCACCGCCGATAATCGCCACATCGAATTTTTGTTCGTTTAAATTCATGGTTTTATTATACCATTTTTTTTATTTTTAAAAATGGTATAATCATTCATATGCTAGAATACAAGCCAATTCAATTTCCCGCCGATGAATTTCCCCATCAAAATATCATTGAATGGTGGTATTTTAACGGTCAATTATTCGATGCTAACGGTCTGCATTATGATTTTATGGATTGTTTATTTAAAGCCAACCCCAAAAAAGTCAAAATTCCGATGCTGCGCCTGCCTCTTAATGTCGTATATTTTTCCCATTCCTTGCTTAGCGACGTAACCCGGCAAAAATTCTACAACGAGATTAGTCCTTTGGTGTTTTTATCAAAAGACAGTTTTCAAAAGGATTTGTTTTTTGCTAATTACACCAATCCGACCTTGAGTGGGTATTTTAATTATGAAATAGAAAAAATTGATGAACAGACTTGGCATATTAAAACCCAGAACTTCGATTTAACTTTAAAAAATAAAAGGCCACCTTTGTTAGTTGGAGGCAAGGGATATTTGGCCATGAAAGAAAATACGACCTACTATTATTCTTTGACTGATATGGAAACAACCGGAGAAATAATTATTGATGGTCAAAGAATAAAGGTAACAGGTAAATCTTGGATGGATCACCAGTGGGCCGACGCGGTTTATTCCAATTTTACCTGGTCTTGGTTTTCTTTGCAGCTAAAAAATCAAATGGAAATTGTTTGTTTTCGCTTTGAAAGTAAATCTGGTAATTATGATTTGGCGACGGTAATTATGCCTGATGGTTCGCAAAAAACTTTTACCGATCTTAGGCTTGAGGCATTGGGGGAGAAATGGGAGAGCAAAAAAACCGGAGCGGTTTATCCGTTGTCGTGGAAAATTGAAATTCCTTCATTGCATTTAAAGCTAGAGACTAAACCCTACGTGCATGAACAGGAAATGATTTTTGGTTTGATTAATTATTGGGAGGGCGGATTAAATGTTGCCGGTGAGTTGTCGGGTCAGGCCATCTCCGGTCAGGGTTTTATGGAGCTGGTCGGTTATCCCAGTAAAAAAAGCAAGTTGAATTATTATCAGAAAATGATTAGACATAAAATTAAAAATGATTTAAAACATTTTTTAAATAAAAAATAATAATTGATATGAAAAATTATTTCAAGTTAAATATTGCCCTATTAAGCAGCGCGTTGTATGTTTCCTTTGAACTTTTTTCCAATATTTTGTCAACGAAAATCGCGTTAGTGCCGTTTATTAATTTAGCGGTTGATGGCGGCACGGTAATTTATCCTTTGACTTTTACTTTGCGCGATTTTGTTCATAAAACTTGGGGTAAGCATAACGCCCGCCAGGTGGTGGTAATCGCGGGGCTACTAAATTTAGTGATGGTGGCTTTATTTTGGCTGGTGGGAAAAATGACGCCTGATCCGGCTTGGAATTACCAGTCAGCTTATGATGTAATTTTGTTGCCGGTTATGCGCATTACTATTGCCAGCATAATCTCGCAAATTATTTCCGAATTAATTGATACAGAAATCTTTAGTCGTGTTTATCGTCTGACTAATGATTTAGCCGCGGTTTTAATTTCAAATTTTTTCAGCGTGATTATTGATAGCATTGTTTTTTCTTGCTTAGCATTTTTAGGCAATTTTTCCGTTACGGTTTTAATACAAATTATTATTACTAATATTATTATCAAATTAATCATTAGCTTAATTAGCGCGCCGACTATCAAATTGATTCCGCGAACAGTAAACTTCGAAGAAATTTAAATTTAATCTATTATAAAACCGGCTGCGGCATAGGAATTTAAAGCAGCCGGTTTTTTAGTGCTAGTTTTTTGAAAAATTAAAATATTTGGCTATTTCAATCATAATCGTGATCAATATGCCGATGCTTAGAATGATTAAAATTAAGGGCCATTCAATCATTTTTAAATCCAGCAGTTCCCTAATCCAAGGTACGTACAAAGAAATGGCCAGCAAAATAAAACCATAAATGATGCCGAAAAATAAATAAATATTTTTGAAGAAATTTTTGGTTTTTAATATTGAGTGGGATAAATTTTTGAATGATATTACGTAAATAATGCTCACGCTGCCTAAGGCTAAAAATACCGCTGTGCGGGCTAGTTTTAAATCGTTGGTGGTTTTATATAAATAAGCAAATAAAATCAAAGTCATGAGGCCAACGGAAATACTGATCATAGCAATAATCGTTTTCATCCAGGTGTTTAATATTTCATCTTGAATAAATTTTTTCGGTTTGGCATCCATCAGACCCTCTTCTTTCGGTTCAAAAGCCAGCAATAAATCCGGCGGACCGTCGCAAATTAATTGAATCCAAAGAATTTGGACGATGGCAATCGGGTAAGGCAAATTAAAAATGACCGTGCCGAGAATCAAAATAATCGTGGCAAAAGAATTGGAAATCATGTAGCCGATCGTTTTTTTGATGTTGGAAAAAATTAGCCGGCCTTCTTCGCAAGCGGCAATAATAGTTTTAAAATTATTATCCAGTAAAATCAAATCGGCGGTTTCTTTGGCGACGTCCGTGGCGCTACCGACCGCGACGCCAATGTCGGCTTTTTTTAAAGCGGGGGTGTCGTTAATGCCATCGCCGGTCATGGCGACAATTTCGCCGTTGTTTTGTAAGGCGTGGATAATTTTTAACTTTTGATGCGGCGTAACGCGGGCAAAAACGGTAATATCCTTAATTCGTTTATTTAATTCCGATTCGGAAATAGTTTCTAATTCTCGGCCTTCCATTAAATTTTTTGACGCGGTCTTTAGACCCAAAGTCGCCGCGACTTTTTGCGCGGTTTTTAAGTAATCACCGGTAACAATCTTTACTTGAATGCCGGCCTTTTGAGCCAAACTAATCGTTTCTTTAACCTCTTTTCTAATCGGATCAATAATTCCGACCAAGCCGGCCCAAATATAATTATCTGGCTCTGATAATTTTCCCTCGATTTTGTAAGCCAAACCGATTACTCTCAAACCCTGGCTTGTCCATTTTTCCAACTCGCTGATAATTTTTTGCTGCTCCAGAGTGTGATTTTGGCAAAAGCTTAAAACAATCTCCGGAGCGCCGATAATGTAACCGGTTGATTTTTTATCGACTTCAATCACGTTCAACGAATATTTTTTTTCGCTGTCGAAGGGATCTTCAAAAATTCGTTTGGCTTTACTTTGTTGGTTTAAATATTTTTCTTGGCATTCTTTTTTGGCATATTCCCACAAGGCAACCTCTAAACCACTTTTGGGGACATTGGCCAGCAGCAGAGCTGAAAGCGCCGGTTCTTTTTCGGCCAAGCTGGTTTTGCTGACTTTCATGATGCCTTCGGTTAAAGTACCGGTTTTGTCCGTGCAAATAACGGAAGTCGAACCCAAGGTCTCGATGGAGATCAATTTTTTAACTAAGCCATTTTTCTTGAGAATCCGGGAAACGCCTAAAGTTAAAATGACCGTTACGCCGATGGGTAAACCTTCGGGAATGGCGGAAACAGCCAAAATCACGGAGAGGCGAATCGTCTCCCAAATATTTTTTTGCGCTAAAAGGCCAATAATAAAAATGATTGAACTTAAAACAATAATGAAGCCGGTTAAGGTTTTGGTAAAGTGAGTTAATTTTTTTTGCAGAGGAGTTTTTTCTTCTTTGATTTCTGCCAAGCTTTGGCCGATTCTTCCTACTTCGGTTTCGAGGCCAATTTTTTCCACGATCATTTGGCCGCGCCCGGAAGAAATGATGGTACCCATAAATAGCTTATCTTGTTTGCCGTCAGAAATCTTTTGTACGGCCTCGTCTTCACCGGTTAAGATGGCTTCGTTAACAAAAAGATTGCTGCCTTCAACCAAATAGCCATCAGCCGGAATGCGTTCGCCTGATCCTAGAATGATTAAATCACCCGGAACTAAATCTTTTGATTCAATTACCTTGATGATGCCATCGCGCCAAACACTGGAAGTCTGTTTAATAATTTTTTTCAAATTGGCCATGGTTTTTTCCGCTTTATACTCCTGATAAAAACCCATAATCACATCAATAATAATGACTAGGGCGATTAAGCCGGCGTCAACGTATTCGCCAAAAATTGAAGAAAATAGAGTAACAGTTAAAAGAACAAAAATAATCGGACTGTTGAATTGGCTGAAAAATATTAAATAAGCCGGGCGGCTGCCTTTTTCCGGCAAGGCATTGCTGCCGAATTTAAGCTGTTGCTGCTTGGCTTGGATGGTTGTGAGACCTTGATTTTGCATACTTATATTGTATCAAAGTTTAATTAATATTAAAACAAAAATTTGTAAAATATTCCATTGGCAGATATAATTGTTTTATGCAAGTCCCTATTCGAAAACCCGGAAAATACACTTTTGCCAAAGTTGATTTGAATTTGACTGAGGAAAAATTTCAAGAGCTTCAAGCGCAGCTGGTTTCGTTGAAAAAAAACCAGCCGATTTTGGCGGCCGAGGTTAAACGTTTGGCGGAAATGGGGGATTTGTCCGAGAATGTTGGCTATTCTATCGCCAAAGGCAAGCTGCGCGGGCTTAATCAGAAAATTATTGACCTGCAGGATCAGATAAATCGTGTGGTGATTATTAAGCCTCAAGGCAACAACGAGACCGTTCAACTGGGCAACAAGGTATATTTGAATCGTCAGGGTCAGGATTTGGTTTTTTTAATCTTAGGTTCCCAGGAAACCGACCCGCAAAAAGGCATTATTTCTCATCAGTCACCAATTGGCGCGGCTTTGATGGGCAGAAGAGTCGGGGAGACGGCTAAGGTGAAATTAAAAGACCGGGAAATTGAATATAAAATAACTAAGATTGAATAAATTTAGTAATTCTGAGAATTTTTTATCTTCTGATGGTGGAAGATTTTTTGATAATACGAATTGACACAATTTTGTTTTGCTATTATCATCTTATTAAGGTTAACATGGTGTTGGCCATTAATTTGGGAGAATCCAAAGATGAGATTGGACTTTGAAAATTTCACTTTTCCGTGGGATTTGCCTGCCATTGATCAGCGCGTGCTGGTTGTGATGAGCTATTGGTTGGGCCAATGCCAGAAAAATCATCGTTTTGAGGCCAATGTTTTAAGTCGCGGCCAAAATGAAAATAGGGGTTGGTACATAATTTTATCCCAGCCGGGCGCGCCTTTTACCAGCCAGCTTGAATTGTATTTGAGTAATATCGGCAATGGGTACTGGCACTTAGGTCAAAATTCTCAAACCTGGCTATCGGCACCTATTTCGGTTTTAATCGACGTTTACCTTTTCTCTCCGGAGCTTGACCAGTCAAATCCTTGGCGACGTTTCAAGCCGAGTTGGAATAAGGTAACCACTAAACCCGGATCGTTTTGGTCACCGCCGCCGATGATGCCCGATATTGGCCAGCGAGTCATGCTTTATTTATCCGCTGGTGATGCGGATTATAACCTTGAGGCCCAGGTGCAAGGTCGTGGTCAGAATGATTACTATCATTGGTACTTTGTTGTTGCTCAGCCCGGTGCCCCCTTCACTCGGCCGGTAGTGATTTATTATGATCAGGATCGCTGGCATTTAGGTCTGGAATGTGACCAGCATCTATTTAATGCCAAGCTGATAGACGAAGTGGAAGTATTGCTACCTCCCGATAGCAATAAATAATTTGAACTTTGTTGGACACTATGTTTTGCATCCTGTCCTTTTTTTATTAAAAAAATTTGGAGTTGATAAGCCAGATATTTTTTTATTTTAAAAATGCGATGACTTTGACCTTTTTGAAATTTAGTGGTAATTTAAGATACTGTTTGCTGGATTTTGACGTTGTCTCACCATAAGGAGAAAAATCATGAACCAGTATTTGGATTGCACTTTTGATGAAGCTCGTCGGACTTATCTGGGCAATTGGTTGCCCGCGGTATTCTTTCAGCTTTTACCCGAGGAAACTGACCAATCATACCGTAGTTTTTTAGTTAGACTGCTTGACGAGTTCGCGGCATGCTTGCGCCCGGATGGAGCCAGATTTGTCAATTTTGAGCCAGGTGATTTCGCCCGTCAGGAGGGCTCGGTCTGCATCTATTGGGGAGACACTCAATTCAAAAGCAAGTTATTTTGGTATAACGAAACTTGTCTGCCTGAAGAATTCGGTGGCTCTTTTACGGGGCTGTTATTTATTGATCATCTGCCGGTGCATGGTATAGACGTAGAGGGTACCCATCGCGTGTATGTCATGGCTGACGCGTTCGAGCGTTTTCTGCGGTCGCGCCAAGCAGCTTTTGCCCGCTACAACCTGAAAGAAGATAGTAAATATGTTCTGCAGGTTGATGAATGCCCGCGTTTTGACTCAGTGACGGAGTAGGTTAATGACTTCGCTCTGGGAAATCACGCTCTGGCCGGCTTTCAAATTTACCCGTTCAAGGATAATAACCTTGCGGGTCTTTTTTTATAAAAAAATCTCCTCAAATTTGAGGAGATGTTTTTGGTCAAAGGGGATTAAACAGTTTTTAAAAATGAATTTGTGTATTTAGGTTGCGCGGCCACAGGTTTTGATATTTTCCAGATTACCTCAAACTGTTGTTTCATTAAATTGGTGAAGTCTTTGCTGTGTACCACAAAACCAAAATTTTCCGCTTTGGAAGAAATAAAAGCAATTTTGTCCGAGTAAAGCCAGTAGCTCATATCCCAGTCCATTGAAGACGGGGCGATTCGCAGCTGTCGCAAATGTCCGCTGCCAACTCCCAAAAAAGGATATTCTTTGAGCTTCACTGTTTTGTTGGCCGGCCAAATTCCTTTAATTGATATTTTTCTTTTAATTCTTTTTCGATTTAGGTTTTCTAAATATTCTCTGCCCAGTATATCGACCATGTCACTAATCGGCCACATGGTATAGGTCTCAATATTTTCATACCAAAGCATATCTTTTAGTACTTGTTTAATTCCATCGGCTCCGGAATAAAATTTAATCTTCGGGGCAAAAGCCGGGCTGAGCTTTAAAGTTATTTGCCAATCTTTTATTTTCTTTTTGGCTTGGTTTAAGTTATCAATTTTATTATCTAATAGTTTATCTAATTCATTCGGTTCGCTGATATTGAATAGTTTTTTACCGTTTTGTTCCTTTTCAATGACTAAATTATTTTTAATCAAAATATTCAAATTGTCATAAATAGTCGCTCGAGGTAATCCCAAACTTTCCGCCAGTTGTCGGGCGGATAGGTAATTGGTGGCGGCTAGTTTTAAATAAATTTTGCCGGCCGTATCGGAAATGCCAAGCTCTTTTAAAATTTTATTGACCATATAATTAATTGTCGGTTGCCGACGGCAGTTTGACACTATCTATTATATAAGTTTAAATTAAATAAATCAAATAAAACCTATAGAAATTGGTATTAAAATATTAATTGTCTTAGCTTATGATAGAAAAAATAAAACATTCCAAAATAGTGATCGCTGATGCCATCAAGCAATATCCCAACATTGCTTTGGCTTGTTCTTTCGGTAAAGACAGTATGGTTTTATTGCATTTGGCTCTTCAAATCAAACCCGATATTTCAGTTTTTACCGTTATGACTCCGTTTAAACCCCAAGCCACTTTTGAATTTAAGAATTTGGTTACCCAACTTTGGCATTTAAATATCAAAGAATATATTCAAGAAGACAATATCCAAGCCAAAGAACAAAAGTTGTGGCTAAGTGATCCGGAAAAATGTTGTGAATATTTTAAAGTCACGCCTACCGCCCAAGCCATTTTTGGCCTAAGTGCTTGGCTGACGGGTTTAAGAAATACTGAGGGTGAAACCAGAAAGGATTTTAAAG
>JBAYMO010000004.1:0-50874 GCA_041663485.1 Candidatus Buchananbacteria bacterium
AAATTTTGGCCGTATCATCGCCAAAGATGTTGGCCACCCAGCCATGGGCGATTTCATGCAAAATCACCGAATAAATAAAGGTGACGAGAAAAATAATAAAAATTAGACTTTCCATATTAAATCATTTTAACACAATACTTGATTTTTTTAAACTGGTCTGTTATGATGGGTAATATTAACAGACTTAAAGCTCAAGGCTTTAAGTTTTAAACTTTAAGTTTCATCTATGCCAAAATGTGACGTTTGCGGACGCGAACCGCTCAAGGGTCATGCTGTTAGTCACTCCAATCAAAAAACCATTAAACACCAAAAGCTGAATTTACAAAGCAAAAAGGTTGATGGCAAAAGATTGCGCGTGTGTACTCGCTGTATCAAGACCATGGTTAAACCGGCTCATAAAGCCAATAAAAATAAGGTAGAAAAAAACTAAGCTGAACTCCCCCTTTTGCCTTTGGCTAAGCTGAATTCAAGCTTAGTTTTTTTATTGTCTTATCTTTGATTACTAGCCTGAACAAAAATCAAGAAACTCAAAAAGCATGAAACCAAGAAAAATACCGCCCCATAAAAGCATGGGGTCAAAAATGGATTAACCACGCCAACGGCGCAACCGGTAGTGCAAGCTTGGCCCTTGAGCCAGGAGGCCAATTCAATAAAAAAATTGGTCCAAGCAAATAAGGTACCGCAGATTAAAACAATCAGCTGGGTGCTAATTAATTTTTTCATAATTAAATTTATTATTAAAACTGTTTAAATTATAACAGCTTTTAACAAAAAATTGAACTTCTTCAAAATCAAAAAAAGCAGTATAATTAATAAAATTAACTAATAAATAAAAATCCTATGAAAATTTTTAAAATTTTCTTGGTTTCTCTGCTCCTGACAGGTTTTGCCTTGCCGGCTTTGGCCGAAGAAAACGCCACCACCACACCGCCAACCACGAGCACGGCGGCCAGCTGCATGAAAGCGGCGGCCGAAAAAAGAGACAGTGCTTTAATGACTGGTTGGGATAGCTATACCGCCAAAATCAAAGACGGCTTGCAAGCCAGATTGACTTCCATTACCGCGGCTTGGGACAAGTCCACAACCAAAGAGAGAAAAACCGCTATTAAAAGTGCTTGGTCGGTTTTTAACAAAGCCCAATGGCAAGCCAAAAAAGATTGGCAGAAAATTAAAAATACAAGCTGGAGCCAATACCGGACGGAAATTAAAAAGTGCGGTAAAATAAAGTCAGAAGATACCTCATATTCCAGTGCGGACGCCGGAATATAAAATTAATAAAAAAACAGTCCCGCCAAACGGGACTGTTTTTTTATTGGAAAAAAATTTAAACTTGAACCTTGGAAAATAAATAGCTACCCAGACTGAGCATGAAAAAACAAACTAAAGCCAAAATTCCCATGTCAGAAATCAAACCCCAGTGCATACCAAAAGTCAGAGCACTTCTAATACCGGCCACACCATAATATAGCGGGTTCAATAAAATTATTGATTTGATACCAACCGGAATGCCATCTACGGGAAATAAAGCGCCCGACAGGAAAAAAACCGGCATGATTATGAAATTCATAATCAGGGGAAAGGCATGCGCATCCGTCATCAAAGACGCGATGGCCGTGCCAAAAGCAGTAAATAAAACCGCGATTAAAAACATAAAAATAAAAGCCACAGGCAAATAAACAAAATCCGGTCTGAATCCAACCAACAAGGCAACAATAAAAACAATTACGCCTTGCAAAATCGCCGTCGTCGCTCCACCTAAAGTTCGGCCCAGCATAATAGAAAACCGGGAAACCGGCGCGACCAAAGTTTCTTTTAAAAAACCAAATTGGCGATCCCAAATCACTTCCATGCCGGAAAACATTGCAGTGAATAGAATGCTCATGGCAATAATACCGGGCGCTAAAAATTGCAGATAATTTTCCCCTCGCGCCTGCTGATAGATCGGTCCAAAACCAAAGCCCATAGCCACTAAGAACAAAAGCGGCTGGCCGATTGAACCGATCATTCTGGCTTTTGATCGGAAATATCGTTTAACTTGTCTCAACCAAAGAATATAAATTACCATCATAGTTTTAGTGGCGCCACATCCGACGGTTGTCGCGCATATTATCCAGCGCTGAAGCCGTCTGTGGCCTCAAATCATGGCCGGTTAATTCAATAAAAGCATCTTCTAAATTTTTTGTTTTAGTTTTGGCTTTCAATTCAGCCGTCGTACCCTGGCTGATTATCTTGCCGTGATCGATAATAGTTACCGCGCTGGCCACTCGATCGGCCTCTTCCATATAGTGCGTGGTAAAAAATACCGTGATCCCCTCTTTTTTATTTAATTCAAGAATATAACTCCAAATATGATTTCTCGTCTGTGGATCCAGACCCAAAGTCGGTTCGTCAAGAAATAGAATTTTAGGATGATGCAGCAGGCCGCGCGCGATTTCCAGCCGGCGCTTCATGCCACCGGAAAAAGTTTTGACCAAATCATTTTTACGATCTTCCAATTCGACAAACTTTAATAGCTCAGCAATTCTTTGTCGGCGCAATTTTTTGGGCACCCGATAAAGCACTCCGTGAAATTCCATATTTTCCCAGGCCGTCAATTCATCGTCAAGACTTTGGTCTTGGAAAACAATGCCAAATGAATGTCGGGCTAAATGCTGATCCTTAATCGGATTATAACTATTTAATAAAATTGAGCCAGAGGTCGGATTCAAAAGCGTGGTCAACATTTTAATCGTAGTGGTTTTTCCGGCTCCATTTGGACCCAAGAAAGCGTAAATGGCGCCTTGAGGCACCACAAAACTAATATCGTCGACGGCCACGAAATCTTTAAACTTCTTGGTTAAATTTTTTACTTCAATAATATTTTTCATGTTTGACATTACAGTTAACAAAAATTTAAACGACAGCTACTTAACACAACTTCCCTTACTGCAAGTATACCCGCCTGGACACTCGGAATTACTCGCGCAAACGCAAGCACCGTCTTTGCAACCATGTGGGCATTTGGAGATATCAGTCCAAACGTCCAACGGATTAGCCGAAGCTTTAATATTACTCATGCAGGTATAATCATAAACTGCCGCTGACGTAACACAGCTATCTGTCAGCCATTTCGCGCCGCGTCCGTCATTGCCATAAGTCTTGCCTTTAACGTAGAAATTCTTGGGACCATCGGAATCTTGGCACTGAGTCGGAAACAATGAGGCAGTACATTTTAGACTCTGACAAATATAGCCGCTCTGACAATCTTGATTGGTATAACAAAATTCTTCAGGGGGAATATAGTTATTGGTGTGATAAGTATCATGACCAAACATCGGCCAGGCTAAACTACTATCGGTATATTTAGCATTTTTATTATTAAGTTCCCAAACGAAAATCTTATTTTTATCGATATATTCAAAACTACCAATCTCCTTACTATTATTACTGGCAATAAGTTCCAAACTGCCATCATTGTCTAAATCGGCTACAACGGCCGCTGTATCAACGACACCTTCAGTCACCTTGGGGAAATCGCTTAGCGAATTACCTTTAAAATCCCAGGCATAAATTGAGCAATAACTTAGTAATCCCTGGTTATCAATCACATCAAGAATCCCATCATTATTAATATCAGCGATTGTCGGAGACCAGCCACCTGTCGTACACATTTGACGGGGCCAGCCGGGCATAACTGACCCATTAGCCTTAAACATCCAGGTATCTTGCGGCGCCCATTGCAAATCATTAATAATTCTACTGCTGGCAACAATTTCTAACTGTTTATCATTATTAAAATCACCTACAACAGCGTTGCCCCAAACTACTTTATTGCTAAGTTGAGGCCAACCGGCTAATACCCGACCGTTTTGCTCATAGACATACAGACCATAATTATCAGCCGCCGAGTTATCATAAATCATACCAACCAAAACTTCACTTTTCCTGTCATTATTAATATCAGCGATTGTCGGCGAAGAAAATGAAACACCTTTGGTTTCAACTGGCCAACCGGAAACATCTGACCCGTCGAGGTTCCAAGCATAAATTTTTCCCTGATTACCAGCTGGTCTTTGATTAATATTTGGTGAATAACTATTAACGGCCACAATTTCCCAATCTTTATCTTGATCTAAATTCCCCACCGCAACAGTATTAAAATGCCAAAAAGTTCCCTCCCAAGGTTGAAACGACTTTGGCCAATTTGATAGAGTATGGCCTTGATTATCTAAAATAGTAATTGCATAACCATTAAATATAATTATCTCTAATCTACCATCATTGTTTAAATCTGAGAGAGTTAGTTGAGGATAACTGATGGCGAATGTTTGGCATTGAAAAAATAAATTTTCATAACCGACCGGCAATGATTTTAGCAATATCCCTTGATAATTATATATCATAACTTTCGGCGGATTAGCACAGCTGGCATCAAAACCTTTACTAAAAATTATTATTTCGTTTTTGCCATCATTGTTTATATCACCGACTGTCGGCAACGAAGGATAACCGTCCAAACCATTATTGATATCAACCTTAATAGGAAAATTAGGCAGCAGCCTTCCGGCAAAATCATAAACATAAAGTTTAGGCGGATCACCACCCAAATAAACAATAACTTCTTTTTTACCATCACTATTTATATCGGCCACCACCGGCTGGACAAACCCGGAATAGGTCGGCTGGCCCGCCCGGTCAAGCGGGATGGGAATTTCAACCGGCCAACCTGATTTAATAGTCGGATCTAAAAATACCTTCACGTCGTTTGTTATGGTCTTGTCAGAATAGTTGATAGTTAATCTAATGGTGTAATAATTGGCCGCTGTTGAATTAATCTTTAAGGTATCCCAGGTTGCCAAAAGACCTAGATTGTTGACTGGATTTTTACCATCACCGCTTAACTTAATTCCCTGATTGCTCCAAGAAGCGGGATTATTTCCAATTCCGTATTCGATCGTAAAATTATTAAACTGCATATCGGTTCTGGCCGGAGCTATTCCCTTGATGGTTAACGAACTACCAAGCCGAAGAACATCATTTTGTTCAGGTGATGATATTCGGGCAATTTTTTGCATTTTAATATTTAAAACCGGCTGGCGATCTTTAGAAATTACCACCGACGTTAAATAATCTTCATAACCATCTTTAGAAATCTTAATATTTCTGGTTCCGGCGTTGAGATTAAAAGTGACGGGAGTTCTACCGCGAAAAATGTAACCGACATAATTAAACTTTTCAACATAAACTTCAGCCACCCCAACGTTAGTGTTTACCGTCAAACTGCCGATCTCTTGCGTTGACTGGCCACAATTCTGAAAAATTGCACTCTTAGAATCATCGCAATCTTCTACTGCTTGTGTTTTGCATGACGTCGGACAAATATCAGTCATAATCGGCGTACTACTGGCGTCATAGGAGACAGTCGAGGTTGGTTTTGATCCTAATCCCCAATAGCAATAGCCGTCAGCATCGCTATCAGTGCAAATTGCTGATTGTATAACAGTTGACGACTTTGGGCCGTCAGCGACAAAAGCAAACCAAGAATCAATGTTTGAATCCCCGACAAAAATTTTAAAATAACCATTTTCGCCCCAATTTGGCCCCCAACTGTTTTTTACTACCCAATAATCTTGACTATCTTCTTTTCCAAAACCAACAATAGTTACAGCATGGCCTCCTACTAAAACGCCAAATTTATGATAATATACTCCATTGGAATAATTAAAAAAATCTTGATAAACGGCCATACCCACCTCGACCGGACCGTATTGGATCAAAGCTTGTTTGATGTTAAAAATATTTTCCTGAATATTATCGGTTAAAGCAATGGCTTTGTAGCCTGATGTTTTCCAGACGTCATTTTGCCAGTTTAAACATTTGCCGCCGCAAGATGAATCAGAAGCAGTATAAGGAAAACAAGTTTCACTGGTATTGCCGGTATTAGACCAATAGGTTTTAAAGATACTTTTTATTTGATAATCATAAGCACCCTGACAACCGCCCACGCCATCACTGGGGCTGGGTACGGCGCAAGATACCAAATCCTGTTCGGCCAAGTCGGGCATTAAATCTGGATTGTTGTAGTAAGCTTGAATATGACCCTCAAAAGTCGCGTCCGCGGCAAAAGCCCAGCAACTGCCGCAGCCGGCTTGATCTTTGACTGAGGTAATATAGTTTTTGCCGCCAACATCGCGCCAGTCAAAAAAATCTGGTAAAGTGGCGGCGGTTTTGGCTAAGCCCTTGCTCTTGGGTAATTTTGGCGGTTTACCTAACAAACCAACCAGTTGCTTTTTTTCTTCATCGCTCAAGATTGACTTAACGTTCCAGCCAGCTTGCCAGGTTTGACCGCTGGCTTTAACCGCGGCTTGAGTTTGTTGTAATTGAAAATTCAATTCTTGCTGGCGCTCTTTGGGCAGCGCTAATATTTTTGCTTTCAAGCCAGATTTCTCGGCCGACTTCGTATTCAATTCTGGTAACTTGGAAAAATTAATATCACAGCCTTGATAAACCTTTTGGCCGCTTAGTTGATCAGTATAGGCCTGGCAGTTTTGATCCTTGGCTTTATCGGGTGGAGTGACTAATAACTGCGGTTTAACATTAAAAACAGCGGCGGGCAGACCACGAGAGATCAAGCCATAACCACCAACAGCAAAGGCTAAAATCACAATCACGGCCACCACTGTCTTAATCAAGGTCGAAGATCCAATTTTGGCTTTTGCTTTTACCATATTTTATTTATTCAATAATTATTTTGAGCTAGTTTGATTATTAAAAATTATTATCTTCTTTATTTTCGCCCAATATAGGCCACCATCGCCTCAACTATTTCCGGCTTATCTCGCCGATTGGAAAAATATTTTTGATCACAATAGGTGCAAGTCAAATCAGAATCAATATTTTTTTCTAGAACCGAGCAATCAATCAGTTGCTGGCGCACAATACCACCCAAATCAACCATGACCGTTTGCCGATTTTTTTGCAAAAACTTATGATAGCGATTAAATTCTTTAGCCAAGTCGGAATTGACACTAAAATGGCATGAACCGATGTGCGCCCCAATAAAAACTTTAAGATTTTTTGGATTAATTTTAAACTCGGCTCTAAGTTTTTCCACCATCGCTTGAGGCATATTTTGCCAGACTCCCCGCCACCCGGCGTGAGCTAAGCCAATCACTCCGGTTTTTTCATCAAAAAAATAAAGTGGTAAACAATCAGCCGCTGTAACAGTCAAAACCAATTTTTTATCTGAAGTGATTAAACCGTCGGTCGCGATCATAATTTTACCGGCATCTTTTTTTGTGACCAAGGCAATATTTTTACCATGAACCAAATCACAAGCCACGGTCATTTTTGGATCAACTCCCA
Source organism: Candidatus Buchananbacteria bacterium (assembly GCA_041663485.1). Classification (GTDB taxonomy): domain Bacteria; phylum Patescibacteriota; class Patescibacteriia; order Buchananbacterales; family UBA6539; genus 02-FULL-45-11b. The sequence continues at coordinate 7,345 of JBAYMO010000004.1, forward strand.
GCTTTTTGAAAAATTTAGCCCGGTTTTTCAGACTGGCTTGATTATCGCCGTTAATCGCCACTCTCATTTGACCGTCTTTTTTTTCCGACAGGCCAAAAAATATTTTTTTTGATTCTAGTATCATAAACAACTATTTTTGATTATTGGCCCAAAAATAAAATACATTTTCCGCATCTTTGCCGCGGAGAGAATGGCTTAAATCATTACGCAGGGGCTGAGACTGAGGATACATATTTGGCGACCACCAATAACCGTAAGAAATCACAGCGTCAACGCTCGGTTTGGCCTGCAAAATTTCAAATAAAGTCTCATAAAGCCAAGCTTGCTCCCGATCGTCTCGGATTAGGTCGGAATGCATTTCACCTGGTTCAATCCAACCGCCAGTTTTGACGCCGGTATAGCTGGGGATAGTAACTAATAAAATCTTTTCTGATTTGATATTTTTCCAAAAGTTTTGCGCAAAATATTTCTGCCAAGCCAACTTAAGCGAATCCGCGGCTATGGCTGAATCGACAAAAAAAGCTTGAGCCGTTTTATCACCATGAACTTCAAAATAAACTACCACGAAATCAAAATCTTTTAAGTCGGCTTTTTGAATTAAATCAGGATAGCCAAAAAATCCGACGCGGCCGGAAAAAACCGATTTAACTTCGGTTCTCACCGACTGCCAATAAGTCGAGAGACTGTTCGGATAGTAATAATCGACAATGACATCGCCGGGATTAACAATAAAGTCAGTCACCCCGGCCGCCTGAGCCTTAGTGGCCTGGGCGACAATGGTTTTTTTCAAACTAGCTAAAAATTCTTGCCATTTTTTTTCATCAAAATCTTTTAATCCCTCGGCGCTGGTCAAACCGGCTTGCTGCTCGGTTAGTTTCTTAAACAAACGACCCATCACCATCTCTTTTAAATCTTTGGTTTTGTCGGCACTGGAAATAAAACCTTCAATTTCATTTTTCGTATCGGACAGATTGGTCAGCATGATAATCCGATTTTGATTATTAGCCTTAGCCGATGCGACCAAAGATTTCAAATCGCTTTCGGAAATATTGTAGGTGGCGGCGAAAGTATCACGATCAAAAACTTTAACCTCCGACCCCTGACCTAAATTGATAAAATCCGTAAAAAAATAAATTTGTGATTTAATTTGACCGATTCTTTTTAGCGCCGAAGCATAATTTTTGGTTGTGTCTTCGCCTAAATTAATAAACCAATGGGGATTGCCCCAAATATCCATCGTGCCTACTCCCAACTTAAATTTTGTCGATTCAGCGGCAGGTAATTTCAGATAATCCAATTCATGGTAAGAAAAATCTTTAGCCATCAGATGACTGCACCAAGGCGGCGTGGGCCATGGCCCGGCCGGCGGACAAAGGCTAAAGTAGGCCATGGCGGCAATACCGGCCACCAAAACTATAAATAATAAAAAAATCAATTTAATAATTTTCATGGATTATAAATTAAATTTTCTATAATAACTTGCCGGGATTTTCCGTCAATTTATTTTTTCTTCTTTTTTGCCACGATTTTTTTGGCAGCTGGTTTGACTTTGACGGTTGTGATTTTTTTAGGTTTTGCTTCTGCTTTAAGGACTTTACTTTCCAAAGAATTTGATGAAACCTTGGGCATTAAGGCTTTCAAAATCTGATCTAATTTGGCATTTAAAATGGCAAATTGATCCTTGTCGGATCCGGAGCTTCTGGTCTTATCGCCGGGATTTTTTTTAAAACAATCGCTGCAATAAACTGGTTTATCGCCGGTTGGCCGAAAAGGCACTTCGCACTTTTTGCCGCAGCTGTCACAAACAGCTTCAAACATCCGCTTGTCGCCGAAGCTAGGCCGACCGCTATCCGATCTTTCGGTTTTAGCCGGACCATGTTTTTCAAAACAAACATTGCAATAAACTGGCCTATCGCCGGTCGGCCGAAAAGGCACTTCGCAGGGCTTGCCACAATCACTGCAAGTCGCCTGATGCATTGAAGGCCGGCTCGAATCTCGGCGCTTGAAATCTCTATCACCTCTTGACAAACCAGAGTTATTATTTCGATTAAAATTTCCCATAATTTTTCCACTAATTATTTTACATTAAATACTTTATATAAAAAATGACCGGTTCGGTCACCTAAAATTATTCTACTTTCACGGCCGTGCCATAACACAAAACTTCCGTTACGCCGCCCATAAGCTCTGTCGTATCATAACGCACGCCAATCACGCCATTGGCTCCCAAATCTTCGGCATGTTTAATCATCAAATCAAACGCTTCCTGACGGGTTTGCTCGCAAAGGTTGGTAAACAATGAAATATTGCCGCCCACCAGAGTTTGCAAACTAGCTCCAACCGAACCGACAATAGAACGAGAACGAACGATAATGCCTTTAACTAAGCCAAAATTGTCGATAATTTTTCTGTTAGGAACTTCAAAGGCCGTGGTAACATTTTTATAATCCATAAATTTCATTATTTATTAGCCTACCATAATTTTACCACATTAAACCTATTAAAAAAAGCCTGGGCAGACTAAAAAATATTCCAAATTAAACAAGAAAAAATAATTACTCAACCACGACTTTTTCCAATTTTTTGCCTTTGGGCACGATAATTAATAATGAAGTAACAGTGGCCAAAAGCAATAAGCCTCCGCCAATCATAAAAACATCATGATAAGCGTTAATCTGAGCTTTAAGAGTAATTAAACTAACGAACTCAGCGTAGCTTTGCTGACTCAAAACATTTAACCGGCTTGATTGAGCAATGCTTAAGACATTATTTTCCGTAGAAGTATTTAAAATGGTGGTAAAAACCGCGATGCCAAAAGCGCCGGAAATATTTCTGGCCAAAGCCAAAACCGAAGAGGCGCTCCCCACTTCTTCGGTCGGTACGGTCGCGGTAATGATATTAGTTCGCTCAGCCATACCCAAACCCATACCGAAAGCCATCACACAAATTGGGATTATAATATCGATGGAAGTTGAACGAGCATCTAAACCGGTAAACATGAATAAACCGATGGCGGCGATAAATGAACTAACCATAATGACGTACCGAGGCTCAACTTTATTCGAAAAACTACCGCCAATCGGCGCGCCCAGCATCATAAAAAAAGCCATGGGCATATAAAGAAAGCCGGTTTGCGTCGCATTCAAACCCAAATAGGTTTGAGCAAAAATTGAAATGGGAAAAATTACGCTCATCATGCCCATAAAAAGCAAGAAATTATTTAGAATGGTGTAATTGAATGATTTAATCTTAAAAAATTTCAAATCAACAATCGGTTCTTTAATTTTTTGCTCAATGAGGATAAAGACAAAAAGAAAAAACACGGTGGCAAAATAACAAAGCAAGCTGTTGGCTGAAGTCCAGCCCCAATCAAAGCCTTTTTCCAAAACCAAAACCATGGCCGCCAATGATACACCAAGAGTAATTGAGCCCCACCAATCAAAGCTAACATTTTTAGCCTCAGACTTGGATTCATGAATAAACATTATGGCCATAACCAAACCAACCAAACCCACCGGTAGATTCAAAAGAAAAATTGACGGCCAACCGAAATTATCAACCAAGGGTCCGCCAATTAGCGGGCCAAAAACCGCGGCCGCGGCAAAAGAAGCCGACCACAAACCCAAAGCCTGGGCTCGCTTGGCCGGATCACGAAAAGTTACGGCAATTATAGCCATGGCCGTTGGATAGTCAGCCGAGCCGGCAATAGCTTGAATAATTCTAAAGACAATCATGGAACTGAGATTCCAAGACAGTCCGGATAGCACTGAACCAATGATAAAAACCACAAAACCCGCAATGTAAATTTTCTTACGGCCGATCGTATCGCCTAATTTTCCCCAAATTGGCACGAAGATGGCATTGGCAATAATGTAGGCCGTAGAGATCCAGCCGGCCGCGGAAACGGTAATGCCAAAATCATCAATAATATCCGGCGTCGCCAAACCCACAATGGTCTGGTCTAGGCGACCCAAAAAAGTCCCGATAATTACTGTGAGTAAAATCAGCCAAGTGTGATCTTTCTTAGTTTTATTTTTGGCTAAAGCCATGGTATCTTAGTTTTTATAAATATAAATTTTAGCCGACATGCCATCTTTGAGCTCCGGATAAGTATCGGCATTGAATCTGACTTTAACGTCAAATTCTTTGACTTCACGTTTGTCGGAAATATTAAACACCACCCCGGAATCTCTTGAGGCCGGACTGATTTCATCAACCGTGCCGTAATAAGTTCGGCCGGAAAAAGCATCAACGACAAATTCCGCGCGCTGACCAACGTTAAGATAACGCAAGCCCTTGTCTTCCCCGACTCGGCCTACCACGCGCAAATCTGAAGACTGAATCATAGTTACGACTGATTCGCCGGCACCAAAAAGTTTGCCTAAATTATCATTAGCGCTGATGATCAAACCAGCCACTTTGGTTTTTACCAATTCATTACCCACTCGCGCCACAGGCGTGTTGGCTAAAACCACATCACCTTCTTTAACAAAAATTTCCTCCAAAGCTCCGGCGTGAGTTGAAGCCAAAGAAATATGAGTAGCGCTGATTTGAGCCTTTTCCACGTAAACTCGGCTTTGATAAACCTGCCAATACCAAATACCGCCCAGGGTCAAAACCACGACTAAACCGATCAAGCCGGACATGATCCAAACATTATGCCTGATTTTCTTCAGAATATTTTCTTCTTTTTTTAAGATTTGTTTTTCTTCGGCTAAAATCTTTTTTTCTTCTTTCAATAATTCTTTGTTGTCCATATTCATTGTAATTATTAATTACCAAAATTTACTACCCGATCATTTTCGATCAAACCAGAAATAATTTCCGTCTGACCATCTTGACCGGTAATACCAACTTCAACTTTTTGCTGTTTTAAGCTGCCCTGACCATCGTCTATCATGACGAATTTCTCCAAACCTTTGGTCATAATGGTTTGACTGGGAATGATTAAAACTCCGGTTTTATTCTGAGTACCAATCTCAATATTAGCCGTCAGTCCGGATTTGATTTTTTCATTATCCTGACTAAATTGGAGTTTAGTCTTGTAAACCGCTGAACCATTTAAAATAGTTTCGGCCGGATCAATAGCGATTAGCGTGGCATCAAAAATTTCGCTACCACCATAAGCATCCAAAGTTACCTTGGCCAGATCCCCCACCTTAACTTTGGCGATGTCGGCCTCAGCGATATAAGTTTCGATTTGATATTTAGTCTTGGAAATTAATGAAACCACCGGCACCGTGGGAGAAATAATTTCACCGACCTTAGCGTCTTGTTTGGTGATTACGCCATCCATCGGCGCGGTAATTATGGTTTTGGCAATTTGGGCGGCAACGGCAGAAGCACTGGCCTGAGCTGATTTTAAAACTGACTCCTGGGCCTGAATTTGCTCGACTGACGCTCCGGCTTGCTTAAGAACTAAAGCGCTTTGGGCATTATCAACCGCGCCTTGAGCCGTGGCGATTAAACTGTCATTAGCCGCCTTTTGGACGCGGATCGCCTCTTGTTTGGCGCTTAAGGTAATAAGCTCCGTCGTCAAATTGCTCTTTTCCGCAGACAAATTAGTTTTATCAGTCGCCGTTAAATCATAAGTAATAGGTACGGCATCCAAAACGTTCTTAACCTTTTGCAAAGCCATAACAGTTTGATTAACCGCTTGGTCGATATTTTCCTGAGTCGGATTATTTAAAGCGCTTTGCACTTGACCAAAAGCGCCACCAGTCAAAGGATTAATCATCGCAGCTGTCCATTTACCCGAGTCGCCACTGGCACCCAAAAGAGTTACTAAGGCAAAAGATTTTTTATTGGCAATATCATCAATATCACGATCAGGCGATGATGTTAAAAAATGATTTAACTGGATATCAGTTAAAGTAAGCATGGCAGACTTAGCCATGGTGGTTGATCGCTGAGCGGCATTCAACGCCGCTTCGTAAACATTCTTTAAATCAACAGTGGCTTTAGTCTTGATGTTGTCCAGATTAGTTGTCGCGCCGCTCAGCTGGGTCTGAGAAAGCTGCAAATCTTCAGCTCGCGCGCCTTTTTTCATTTCGTTTAATCTGGCCTGAGCGCCATCAGCGGCGGATTTTGCCTGCTGATAAGAAGCCGATAAATCACTGGAATCAATAGACACTAAACTTTGTCCGGCCTTAACTTCTTGACCAACCTCGACGTTGACTGAACGCACTTTACCGCCCAAACCAAAAGCTAAATCAACGCTCTCGGCGGGTTTGACTTGGCCGGTCACACTGACTTTCTGACTAATATCGCCTTTTTTTACCTGGACATAATCGTAATTTGACTTGCTACTCGGCCATAAGCTGCAGCCAGATGTAATTAAACTTAAACCTAACAATAAAACCACGGCCAATTTTGCATTAAACTTTTTCATAATTTTGCTGACTGATAATATTAGATAATTTTTTTAAAATTTTAATTAAGTTTCTTTGATCTGCTTCATCCAGACTAGACAATAAATTTAAAAATTTATCTTTACCCTGGCAAATAATTCTTTCCACTTTTTCAGTTGCTTCCAAGCGGGTCTGGCGACGATCGTGGCTATCCGGCAATCGACGAATCAACTTCATCTTAGCCAAGTTGTCAATCAAAACCGTCGCCGAAGGCCGAGTGATACAAAGATAATCGGCCACTTCTTTCATTAACGGATTTTTATTTTCTTTAATAAATTTTAAAGTCTCCCTTTGGAGTACGGAAATATTTAGCTGACCGCGTTCTTCTTTGAACCGATCGTGAATTAAGCGACCGGTGGAAAAAAACAAAGAAATCAGCTCATCATTGTGGATTTTATCCATATGATTAGATATTAATATAGTTAGATTATCTAATTATATCAAACTGACAGAATTTGTCAACTAGCTGTACTAGTTAAATACCCATACCCAAAAGACCGGGCTTTGGAAAAATTCAAAAATTTCATTAAAGCAAAAACAGGCTTTTGCCTGTTTTTGCTTTGGTAATAGTAGTTAAAAATTTTTATCGGGCCGGCGGGACTCGAACCCGCGGTCTCATGCACCCCATGCATGCGCGATAGCCAACTTCGCTACGGCCCGATAAAAATTTCTAGTAAGTTAATATTAACGATAAAAAAACAAACCTGCAAGTCCAGGTTGTCTGTCTTTAGTGAACTTCACTATGATTGGCCAAAATTTTGGCTGTAATTCAGCCGGCCATGTCTGGTAATTTGGCGGCAAAAGAATAAGGTTTACCCTACGCTTGAGCGCTAAATTCGCAGTATTAGGCCTTTGGGTCCGCAAGTGAGCCGCCAAAGCAGTCACTAATTTAGGTGCCCTACGAAAAAGGTTGTCCCAAAACTTTCACCAACCATAACCAATGAAGTTCAATTAAATTATAGCATCCTCAAAAAAATAAAAAAAGTCGGTAAGGCGCATGGCTTTACCGACACAATGACAAAGGTCGAGATACGTAAAATATCAGGCTGAAGGCCGCCCGATGGCCGCCGCGACCGCCTGAGCTTTTTTCATCAGCTCAACAAACTGCTCCGCTCGAAGCGACTGTTTGCCGTCGCACAAAGCGGCGTCGGGATTGTTGTGAACCTCCACTAGCAGACCATCCGCACCGGCGGCAACCGCGCCTAAGGCGATATCAATTACCAACTCGCGATTACCCGCAGTGTGGGAAGGGTCAAACATCACCGGATGATGTGTTAACCGCTTCACGACCGGGATAGCGTCAATATCATCATTGAAGCGCGTGTAACCGTTGCTGATACCGCGAACGCCGCGAGCACAAAGAATTACTCTGGGATTACCGGCATCCACGATGTATTCCGCGGCCAAAAGCCATTCGTCAATCGTTGACGCCATCCCTCGCTTCAAGATGACGGGCTTATCTTGCTGCCCGACCGCTTTAAGCAAAGAATAATTGCCCATGTTGGCCGTACCAACCTGCAAGACATCAACATATTTGGCCACCAAAGGTACCAACTCCGGCGAAGTGACTTCAGTGACAGTGGCCAAGCCGGTCTGCTGTTTGGTTTGCTGCAACAGTCGCAAGCCCTCTTCTCCCAGACCCTGAAAGGCAAAAACCGACTTGCGAGGTTTGTCGGCTCCTCCACGCATCGCATTAGCCCCAGCGGCTTTAACGATATTGGCGCAGGCTAACAATTGCTCGGCCGACTCAACCGCACACGGACCGGCAATAACCACCAGTGGTTTAGTCGCGCCAATTGAGACACCGTTGAGCTTGACGGAGAAATCTTCCGGATGTGAAGCGCGGGCCGTCAGTCGAAACTGAGTCGTGGCGACAACGGCGCTGAGCACGAAAGGCAAGCTCTGAAAAAATTCCTGCAGGGCCAACTTTTTCTCGGAAGGAACTTCTCCGATGCAGTTAACCACGATAATCTCCTCTCCCTGAGAAACCACGGCTTGCTTGAAGCCGACGTTTAAAGCTTCGCTTTGAATCTTGGCGATTTGCTCCAAAGAACAATCGCCACGAACTTGAACAAACATGGCTACACCTCCTGGGGTAAAAGCATGGTGGCTTTAGGGTAAGAACCGACGATAACGATTTCCGAGGTGAACCGCTCTTGCAACTGCTTAATGGCCGAAGCAAAGACCGGATCGCTTTGATGACCGTCAACGTCAATCCAGAAATAAAATTCTCCCAGCCGCCGCTTGTTGGTAAAAGAAGTAATCCGGCTCAGATTCAACCCCTGGTAATAAAACGCTCCAAGGGCATGATACAAGGCACCCGCCTCATTGTTGGTGGAAAAAAACAAAGTTGTCTTACTCTGGCCAATATTGGCAATCTTGGGTCCACCCAACACAACAAACCGCGTGACGTTATGCTGGGAATCACCAATATCTTGAGCTAAAACTGCCAGACCAAACTGCTCGGCGGCCTGGAACGAACCGATGGCGACCGAAGTGCTGGACAAAGATTGGGCCACACGTTCAACCGCTTGAGCCGTGCTGCTCACCGATGTCCTAACCCAGTCGTGTTCGGCCAGATAATCCGAGCATTGAGCCAATCCCTGGGGATGCGAAATGACTTCGGTAACCAAGTCTAAATCCGTTCCCGACTTTCCCAAAAGCATCTGACGAATCGGAATCATCACCTCTTCGGTAATGCGCAAAGTGGGCGTCGTCCAAATCCGAGTCATCAAAAAATCAATCGTATCGTGCACGACATCACCCAAAACATTCTCCAGTGGTACAATCGCCCGGTCAACCTGGCCTTGGACAAAAGCTTCCAATAGTTCAGGCAGCGAGGCATATCCAATCAGTTCGAATTTGCCCACCGACCAAATCGTCGCCGCTTGAGCTGAAAAAGTACCCTGGGGACCCAAATATCCAAGTCGTAGCATGTCAGTACTCCTTATGAGGGTATGTTTGCCGCCGTCGGCAACAAACTTGCTTGAATCTGTTGCAATTGTGTCAACTGCTCCTGGGCGGCTGACAGGTGGTTGGCCAAATACTGCGCCAGCGTTTGCTCAATCATTTCTTTGATCTGGCTCGATGCCGCGTCAGCAAAATGAAACCGAACTTCATAGCTCGGCTTGACCGATTCGCCAAGATAGAGCCGAAGGAAAAAAAGAATAAACACATCGCGATCAGTTTGATTTCTCACCCAATCTTTTGGCAATACGGCGACCAGCCGCAATTGGCCATAATCGGCTGAATCAAACATTTCACGCAACACCTCAACCAACTTCTTCCAAATATAACCGAATTTGGATGAAACTTCTTCAGTTACCAACTCCGATTCTCCAATCCTGATTTCAATTGACATAATCTATTCCTCCTGGCCGTTCAAAAAATACGGCTTGTAGTTTTTTGGCCTGATAAAACCTTGGCCAATTACCCGACTCTCTCTCACAAAACGACATTCGCCAACAGCCCGGTGGTGCAAAAAGGGACACCCATCCCCGCGACAGCCGCCGGACAAACAGTGATTCATCCAAGCTTGGCAATGAACCAGATTGGGCGAAGCTGGATCAAACCGATCAACGACGATCGGCCTTTGACTACCCGGAAGCTGAAAAGGGCAGTCCATCTCAATGTGAGAACGTTTTAAGATGGACGCAGCCCACCGAAACAGAATCAAAACGAACTCCGGTAACATTCGCGCATGCCTCAGCATAATTTTCCTCCCATAAAAAGTTGTATCCTTGTTTTCAAGGAGCATGCTTAGGTTCAATCCCTAATGTTTATCTTCGGAAAAAACAAACATCAGGGTATAAACAAAAAACTGACCGTTTGGTAGTCAGTGGCTTTTATAAATTTGCGTTGTATCTTAGGGCAAAAGCAAAGCTATCTGACTACAGGTCAGTAAAATAGTTAAAGCTGAAAAAATAGTTATTGGCTCTAAGTTTTATCATATAATGTTTTCATGTTAAACGATTAGATCAAATTTGTCAAGGGTTTAAAAAATACCCCAGAATTGGATTCTGGGGTCGACAAAGAACTAAACCGGTTATGGCCGGGATTTTTTTGGTCGGGATGGCAGGGCTTGAACCTGCGACTTGTCATTTCGACGGCTTTACCTGAATGAAAACAATGGGTTTTCAATCCCGGATTACCTTGCGGTTTCGGCTAAGCTACACCCCGATAAGCAAAACAAAAAACAGCCCGGAAGTCGGGCTATTATCTAATAATTTGATAACACTAACTAACCCAACTTCCTCAGGTAAGTTGGCGGGACTGGTAAAGTTGAGTTAAAACGTTTAATCATATTTATATTTTATCACTTAAATATTTTTTGTCAAAAAAAACCCGGAAAAATTTCCCGGGTATACTCGTAGCAAGGAACACGTTTTAACCAGCCATCGCCTTGCGATTTAGCGCGGCCACAATAGCGCGCGCCGCGGCCAACACGATACTGCTGTCGATACCCACACCCCAAATGGTCTGAGAATCAAACTGTAAAGGCACGAAAGCAATAGCCTGGGCTTTTGAACCGTGACCGATAGCTGACTCGTGATAGTCTTCAACAACGAAACCATTAAGGTTAAGCCGACTCAAGGCTTGAACGAACGCATCAATGGGACCATCACCATCAGCCACCATGTGATGTTCTTGATTGTCTACGGTAACATGAATCTCGCCGTGAATCTTTTCAGGTTGTTCGTCATCCGGTCGCGGCCAATAGCCATGAAGCTGGTAAGGACCTTTCGGTTCAATGAACTCTTGGCGAAACCAACTCATTAAAACCTCAGGGTCAATTTCACCGCCGACCGCATCAACGCATCGTTGGTAGAAGCTTCCGAAGACCGGCTGGAATGCTTTGGGCAATTGAATGCCAAACTTATTTTCCAGCACATAGGCCAGTCCGCCCTTGCCGCTTTGTGAATTCAAGCGGACAATGCCTTCATATTCGCGGCCGATTTCAGCCGGGTCAATGTGCAGATAGGGCACTTTCCAGCCACCAAATTTCTTGATCGCTTCAATAATCTTTGCCAGCCCCTTGCGAATTGCGTCCTGATGCGAACCGGAAAAAGCAGTAAATACCAACTCACCCGCGTAAGGATGGCGCAATGGCACTTCCATGTCCGTCAATTTCTTCCATTGCTCGACAAGGGCCGGCACATCAGTGAAATCAAACGGTATGGTAATGCCGCGCGAATAGAAATTCAGCAAGAATGTCAGCAAGTCAACGTTGCCGGTCCGCTCTCCGCCAATCAACAAAACCCCTTCGACCCGATCCGCTCCTGCCAGCACTGACAGCTCAGCCGAAGCGTTGGCCATACCCTGATCGCCGTGCGGATGACACGAAATCAGAATCTGATCGCGATTTGGAAAGTGACGGCCGAAATATTCAAACAAGTCCGCCACCTGATTCGGTGGCCGACGCTCAACCGTGGCTGGCAAATTCACAATCATCGGATGTTCAACGGATGCCTGACCCCAAGCCGCCAGTACCTGAGAACAAATACTGATAGCAAAATCCGGATCAGTGTCGGTAAATTCCTCCGGTGAAAACTCGAGCCGGATGTCAGCCGAAACCATTGATTGTGCCGCTTCCCGAATTTGATTTGCCGCGGCTACCGCCATTTGTGCAGTACTCTCCCGGCAAGTGCCAAATACTTGTTCAATATGAAGATCGGAAGTGGCGATGTAAATATGGACAATCGCTCGCTTCACGCCTTGCAGCGACAGCATCGTCTTGGCGATCAAATCTGGCCGGCATTGGGTCAAAACAGAAATAAATACATCATCTGGAATCAAGTCCTCCTCAATCAGTTTCCGAACAAAATCAAAGTCATAAGCACTGGCCGCGGGAAAACTAACTTCAATTTCTTTAAACCCCAAATCGCAAAGCATCAAGAAGTATTCAAGTTTCTGATCAGGATCCATGGGATTAGGCAGAGCTTGATTACCATCCCTGAGATCGACAGCACAAACTATCGGGCATGATTCAATACTCCGGTTCGGCCATTGGCGGTCGGGCAAAACAATGCCCCGATGAACTGGATACTTTGGTACCATCAACATAACAGACTCCTTCACGTTATTGCCTCTAAACTTTGCCAACCATGGCGAAAGTTCAATCTTCTGACTCAAATAATCAATGAACGATTACCCCACCAACAGGATGGGATAAACAAAAACCAGCTTCCCTGGTGGAAAGCTGACTGGTATTTATCTAAAGCTATTTTAGCTAGACACTAGTAAACTTTCCACCCAAAGGCTGGCTTAACAACAAGAGGCCTAACAACAAATTTTTTACGGAAAGTTTAATCATATAAAAATAATTTAGCGCAAATTTTAAAAATTGTCAATAGAAATAAAAAACCGTCCAAGTCAAAACCTGGACGGCGTCAGTTTAGCTTTAATGCCTGTTGGCATTAAGTAAGCATCAAACCCTCGTAGACCTCGGCCAAATACGCGGTGGGCAAGGTGGGATTCAAACGAGCATTCACTTCCTCTAAAACGTTCGGGTCAACCAACGGTAAGGCCCCCAATGCCGACAGTCGGCTCAAGACAAAGGGCACGCAACGGCGGCAAAGATGGTCAAGACGTTTCAACCGCGACGACTGATATTCTACCCGACAGTTCTCGAATTCCGATTCAATCCTGCGCTCAAGTGCCTTAACCTCCTTGAGATACCACCCCAATAAACGGGCAAGAAAATCCACGTTGACAAGCTTCTCTTCAAGCGACATGGGACTGATTACACCTTTGTCTTCTTCAAAATAAAGATCCATAGTTGCCACTCTCCTTGTTTTGGCTACCAAGTCAAAGCGATAACACCGTTAGCTACCAAGCTATCGGCTGCCACCAAAGAAACAATAACACCACAAGACGGATCAAACCGTATTGCGACTCGCAGGATACTGTCTGCCTGACGAAACCGAATATACCAATTCGGCCACTCATTAGGCACTACCAGATCATTACTCAAAAGCCATGTCCAACCCAAATCAGGATAACAGCCTTTTTCTAAAAAATACTGACGAGCAAACTGGGCAATTTCAACACAAGAAACCGTCCGCGCCAAAGAACCAATCTTTGCTTGCTGAGCCGAATAGATATCTCCCGTCACTTTTTCAGGGTCAGGCCAGACCAATTGACGAATGACAGTCCTAGATTTTTTGGCCATAAAACTCAAACCGGCCAAATTTCCCGAACAAGGGTTGTCCCGAAAACCGAAATGATGCTTAGCCGACGAGCCAAATGAGGCATCGCCAACTAAATCTTTGAGTGACCGAAAATCACCCGGGCAATTACCCACTTCAACAGATTCAAGATTCTTTCGACCCAAAGCCGAATAAGATAAAACACTAGCTACGGCCATGACACAAACCCTCCAAGGTTTTGATTCCCAATGAAAAGAGCAAATAAACAAAAAACTAGTCCTTTTGGGACTAGGCGTTAATGTCTGGAGAAATCTAAAGCACCTAGTCCGAGACTAGTACTACGACGATGCTTAAAGCTAAATTTCTGGCAATAGATTTCATATAGGTATCTTAGCAAAACATAAAGATTTGTCAAACCCGCATGAAATAAGGGGTTTTAGAATTATCCACAAAAAGAAAAAACCGACCACTGAAAATTCAGCGGCCGGCAGAATACAAAGATCAGACCGAAGCAGCCTCCCCGCCTAAATCACGGCTTCAGATCGCCATTGTTTGGTCATGGCCAAACTAATAGCCTCCTTGATAGCTCCCCAGGAGGCATCAATAATATTGGTGGAAACACCTTGAGTCGTAAATGAACCCAGCCTTTTGCTCTTCCAGTTAATCTCCACTCGCATAGCCGAAGCAGTGCCATCTTTGCCGCTTACCAGAAGCTGGTAGGACATATACTCATCCAACTCCAGATCAGAAAGACATGAATGTTGCGGTGCCACATGGCTAAGCACGGCTCGACAAAGAGCATCAACCGGACCGTCGCCGAAAGCGGAAACATATTGATGATTGCCCACCCCAACGTGGGCCATAATCTCACCAGGCAAACCAGCCGGCGGAGTGCTAAAGTGATAATCAATCGGATTGAACTGATTGACTTGATCCGGCCAGAGATATCTGGCGATCAAAAGTGCGGCTGAACCGCTGCAACTGTCAAAACTATAACCCTTCGCCTCAAGCTGTTCAACTTCTGCCAGAATTGCCTCAATGGTGGCGCAATTATTCAAATCAACATTCCAGGCCGAAGAGGCAAAAGCGCTGACCCCCGACTTACCGGCCATGCCAGATAAAACGATATGCCGCTGCCGACCGAAACGAGCCGGATCGTGACTCTCATATAACTTCCAACCAGCCCGTTGCCCGCCGGACACGTGCACGCCAGCCTTATGGGTTGACGATGCCCGACCGACAATGGGTTTGCGTGGATTGGGATGCTGACCCGCCAACCGGTCTACTTCTCGCGAAACATGCTTGATCAAAGTACTATCGAAAACCTGGTTGATCTGAGCCCAAGCATTGCCAGACTCAGCCAGCAAAGATAGGTTGGCTAGGGTCTCTAGCGTACAAGTCATGCGTACTCGCTCGGAGTAACCGTTAACCGTGCCTTGAAAATGCCGAGCACCAACTCGCAAAGCCGCCAAGGTGTTGGCATTTTCCATACCCCGATCACCATGCATGTGAACCCCAATGGCGGCTTGGGAACCAAAACGATCCACCACGCGCGAAACAATATTTTCCACTTCCCAAGAGTAGGCAATACCGTTGGTGTCGCACAACACCAGCCTGTCCGCTCCACCCTCAACTGCCGCTTCCAGTACCGAGAAAGGATAGCTGTCGCCATCCTCATTGACGCCTTGAAAAAAATGCTCGGCATCAAAGATAGCCATCTTGCCCGCGGCCTTAATGGCGGCCACCGATTCTTTAATCATGGCCAAATTATTTTCCGGCGTAGTTTTCAGTGCCAGATCCACATGGGCTAACCAACTCTTGCCGAATATGGTCATAATATCGACCGGCGCGGCCAGCAGTTTTTGGAAAAGCGAATCACTCCGCACGGTTTTTTGCGCCCGCCGAGTACTGGCAAAAGCCGCCAGCCTGGTGCCATTTTCCAACACCACCTGGTCAGAGCCGATGGCGGAAAAAAGGTAATCCCAAGCGCTATTCGCGCCGGGCCAGCCGCATTCGATAATGTCAACTCCGAGTTGATTCAAGAGTTTGATAATAGCCAATAAGGCATCCACTCCAAAGTTGACACCCATCGCCTGCTTCCCTTCCCTGAGGGTCGCATCATAAGATTCAATTGCACTATTCATGAGTTCATCCTTCTAGCGCTCCATACGCTTTGAGTTACGATTTCTGTTGATGGATTGTTAAACATCATCTTGCCAGACAAGCAAGACAATCAAAAAAGTCCGCCGAGGCGGACTGCTTTCATCGTCTAACTTTTTACCTAACTACGAAAGCTTCCACCCCAAGGCTGGCTAATAATAATGCTAATAATAATGTTTTTGGTGAAAGTCATATTTTGATTTATTTAGCTTATTCTTTTTTTAATTTTTTGTCAATATTAATTGAAAAAACAGCCTCTTGAGCGACTGTCTTTTCAATTTTGTTTTATTTTTACCCTGATTGGGTTTTTAAAAAGAGATAAATCACCATTTAACTGTCGGTAGCTACTAAAGGATTTTGAGAATTTTCTTCAGTTGGCACCGATCCACCGGTTTCAGTTGATGTGGAATTGTCAGTGGAGTTAAGTTCAGACGTAGTCGAAGCATTAGCTTCAGATTCTTCAGAGTTTAATTCATTATCTGATAAACCTTGATTAGTCGCGGTTAAATCAATATTTTCTCCAGTCTCAATCGGTGCCGTTTCAGATTCTGGTTCTGACATCACTGGGTTACTGTCTTTAATCGCTAAGACAATCCAGTCAAAAAATAAATCTTCGGCGGCTGGCTCTTTTACATACGCTCGAAAACCCTTGGCCGTCTGATCCTTTATCCCCAACGCTACCGGAATTTTAGCCGTGGCGGTAATTTTTGGAGTAGATGAGAATTCTTTTTCAAAAATAATTTCCGTTGATGTCGCTCCCATGGCAATCATACCCGTACCCGCCTGATCTTTTGAAGCATAAATTTTTCCGTTAATTTCTACATCATCATAAAAGGTAACCCGATGCTCAAACCCGGCCTCACCTTTGACTAAAATGGTGCCATAGAAATTCGCCGCTTGCCTGACGACTAAAGTGTTAACATCAATATCAGGATTATCAATAACTGTCAAACTAGACCCGTCTGAGAACCCACTACCCACCTGCACCTTAAGAGTATCAATCTCTTCTTTCTGGTCTTTTATCGCCTGAGCCAGCAAAGCCGTAAAATTCGGATAATACAATGAATCCGGTCTTCCCTCTTTGTCATAAATAACCAGTCGTGGTTCAACCAAAGCAACATCTTCAGCGATAAAACCTAAGAGTTCCTTGCCAGTCGCGTTTTCTATATAAGAGACCGGCTGAAGCTGGTAGGCCAAGCTGCCGTCAATGCCGTTGTAATCGATGTCGGATTTATAACGTCTAGAAGATGAAACTTTGGTTAACCGGCCATTAGCATCAACGTTAACCGCATCATAAGTTCCCTCCTCAATATTGGGTATATAAAGATTTTTTGAAGTCGTAGAGTAGCCCGAAGCAGTTATATCACCACCAACTGCTAATTTGCCGGAAGTTAAGGTCATTAGACTCTCGTTAGCACTTATGCCTAATAAACCAGTGCCAGTGTTGGCAATGTCAAGAATTAAATTGCCTAGACGAGTCTTACCGGCTTTATCAACATCGAATTTGGCCGAACCACCAACCGACCACTGGGATAAAAGATGAATGCCGCTGCCGATGGAATTTTCTGTCACATTAATAAAACTGGCAATATAACCAGCCACATCGCTTTGGTCAACATCAACATTAAAAGCAAAAGCATTTTGAGTGATGGTAGAAGACGAGACGGTATCATTGGAAAATTTCAAGCTCTGAGATTCATTATCCATGGTAATGGATCCCATCGACACCGTAGAAGAGCTGACAAAAGATATGACGGGGTTAGCAATATTGGTATCATTAACGTCTCGAATAACCCAAGAACCATCCACACCCATACTTGGAACCGGGCCAGTTGGCAAATCAGCCATACCAGTCGACTTAAGCCAAATAGTATTACCATAAGCCGGATTAGGTGCATAAGGTTCAGAATCAAACAAAACCCCAGCTACGTCGGGATTACCGATATAGAAATGACCTGAAGTGGTAGCATTACCATTGGTTAAATTATTACCGTCGACCGTTAAATTACCGCCAAGGTGGCCATTGCCCTGACTATACAAATTCGTGCTTGAAGCGTAACCATGAATTGAAAAATTAGAAGCAAAGGTGCTAGTCGCGTTGTAGTTTCTATCCCAATTACTATCAAAGGCCGTCCAGGTGGAAGTGGTGTTCCAAAAATTTCGTTCGGAAGTCGTTGTCCAGATGTTAGAAAAAGCATAGTTCCATTGATCAGAGTTGCCGCCGCTAGCCGCTAAATGGCCGGTAGTGGTTGCATCACCGGCCAAAATCATATCGCCGGTCGTGCTAAGCTGCAGTACTTCAAGACCGTTACTAGTTGCATAATTGTTAAAATAAAATCGTAAACGATCATCATCCTCGGCTTTTTTTTCCATTAACCAAGCCGAACCATCGGTTAAATTAGAAGAATTAATCAAAGCAAACAGCAAACTTGAGTTTAAATTAGCCGAAGTGGCTGCTACGGCCGCATTATTATTTTCCGAATAAGCCGAAATGGCGGATTTACCATTGGGATTTTTCCATTGCCAGCCGGAATAACTAGAAGAAAAAAAGTTCGGAATGTATTCAACATAAGGTTTATTAGCCAAGGTACTACCTTCGTTGATAGTAATAATTCTCTGATTTTGTCCGGTTAAACTATCTTCACCCAATGATACATGGCTTAAGGTAGAAGTATTGGCCACCGTCAGTTCATTATCAATAGTCAAACTGCCACCCAAATGACCACTGCCTTTAGTAAATAAACCAGCCGTACTGGAGGCATAGCCAGTAACTTTGATATTGCCCACAAAAGAACTATCGCCACTAACCACTAATTTATAACCCGACTCAGGAGTGGAGGTGCTAAGACCAAGCTGACCAGTACTATTTAACATAAATAGATTAGTACCAGAACCATTCCAGGCTTCCATAAAGCTATAGCGGGCGTTACCATTAGCCGATATTTTATTACCAAATAACAAATCCAACTGATTAAGTCCCGGTTCGTATGATCGTAAAAAAGCGGCTGAACTGGTTGAGTTGGTACCAGAACTGAGAAAATTCTGATCAACATAAATTCCATTAATAATGGCGGCAATGCCTTCTTTAGCAATCGCTAATTTTGCCATTTGATTAGTAGCCGCCGTGGTTGTACCAATATTGACTTGGCCACTTTCACCATTAGCATAAATAGTTTCTGACCCAAACTCTCCAACGGTTAAATAAGTTGAGGTGGCTCGCGTCGAAGAAACCGATCCGTCAAATAGATTCAAAACCTTATTAGCATCAAGTGCCATAAGGTAATTAGCTACAGCCGCAGTCGAAGTGGCATTAATTCCATCAATCTTATCGGCATTAAAAGCATAAGCCGAAGCCGTCAATCTCTTTCTCGGTGACATTTCGTCGTCATAGACTGGACTAGATGACAAACCTCTAATAGTAACACCCAAATATAGCGCATCGGAATTCCAATTGATAGTAGAGGTGGCTATTGAATTCTGGCCAGTACCCCCCAGGGTGATGGAAAAAACACCATTAACAACCGCTACGGTCGTAGTGCCGATGGTCCCATCAGCGCACGAACCAATAGCCGTCCAAAGACAATTACCGGCCGTAGCGGCATCATAAATCGCTAGTTTAATATTATACGTACCGTCAGCTACTGACGCACCGGAGGAGTTATTTAATTTACCTTGATAATTCAATTGCGAATTTATCCCCGTAGCCGCCTTGACACCGCCGGCAGTAAACCAACCCAAAACAAACAAAACCACAAAGATGGCCAAAGTCGAAAAAGCCACAAACATAAAAGCTTCCGTCAAGCCTTTAAGTTTGGATTTTTCCTGAAAACGATAGTTGTGGCTTAAATATGGCATGATATAAAAATTAAAAAACTTAATCAAATTTATTTAACATGGTCGTTAACAAATGCGATTAAGTCTTTCTCCAAAACTCGATAAGTTTTGTGACCAATCCGGGCAGCTCGTAATTTGCGAGAACTAACCCAACGGTAAACCGTTTTCAAGCTTACCTTCATAATCTTTGAAACCTCTTCTAATGTAAGTATTTGGTTGGACACGAAAAAATTTATTAAGTTAGGACATATACATATATTTTAATATATTATGTCCATCACTGTCAAGCATAAGTATTTTATCGTTATATCAATAGTATAGCATATGTAAACCAAAAACTAACAAAAATATACTATGAGTTATCCACAATCTATAATATATATACTATTATATTACCAAAAATATATCATTTATCTTTAAAGTATTATTATAAATATATTATTAGCATACCAAGAGGTAATCATTGTCCTGCATTGTCTTGTAATTATTAAGAGAAAATACTAAAAAATGGCCTTTTAGGCCATTTTTTACGCTATTATTTCTACTAGAATGCTAATTCTCAAACATAACATCTTCATCAGTTCTTTTATAGTTATCCACAATATCATCCTTTCTAAACCAAAGCTGTTCTTCATAAGTCGCCTCTTCGACATTACCGGAAGCATGCACGATATTTCTAACCGCCCGACCCTTAATATTGGCCAAAGCCGGAGAATCAATGGAATAATCCCCGCGAATAGTACCCGGAGTGGCAAAGACAGGCAAAGTATTTCCAGCAATCAATCTGACATTATCAATAGCATGAACCCCCTCCAAAACCATGGCAATAACCGGACCGGACGTGATAAAATCAATATTCCATTTATTAACCATTTTACCAATCGCTTCGGCGTCCATCTCACCAAATTGTTCTTTAGGGTCACGGCCATATTTTTCATAAGTCTGCAAAGTTTTCTCGCCAATGCCGCGCAATAACTCAGTCCGGCTGTCAGGATAATGTTTAGAGGCTAATTCCGCATCAGCCCAAACCATTTTCATACCAATTATTTTTAAACCCATCTTTTCAAAGCGGGAAATCACTTCACCAACTAAACCGCGCTTGACGCCGTCAGGTTTAACTAAAACGACTGTTTTTTCTTTTTGAAGCTCTTGATCGTTCATAAATATTTCAAATTAATTAATTATTTAGTAAGGGTTTCCTTGACCTTAGCTACTACCTGAGTCGGGGTCATGGTCGCTTTGACCACATAACCGGTTGCTCCTAGTTTTTCGCCTTTTTCAATATCGGATTTCTGACCCAAATTGGAAAGCACCAAAACCGGAATATTTTTAGTTTTGGCATCCGCCTTCAACTCTGTTAATACCGCAAAGCCATCCATTTTTGGCATCATAATATCCAAAAGAATCAAATCCGGCAATTCGGCTTTGGCCATGGTCAAACCATCTTCACCATTGTCAGCTTTTAAAAAATCCATATTTTCCGAAGAAAATTTCATGGTATACATGTCTGACAAGGATTGATCGTCTTCGATTAATAAAATTTTGGGTTTTGAATTTGTCATAGATATATAAGATTTTATCAGAATATTCTATTTTTTTCAAGACCCAGCCAAAGAAACGACTGACTCACGGCCTAACAGAATAACTCTCGCCGTCACTGGAAAAAAACAAATCGCCGGCCAAATCAGTTTGAAATACCTGGACGCCAATTTTCTCTAGATTTTTCAAAGTGCCCGGATGCGGATGATTGAATTTATTGTCTAAGCCGACCGAAATAGCCGCGAATTTTGCCTTAACCAGTTGCAAAAATTCTAAACTATTGGCCGTATTCGAACCATGATGACCGATTTTAATAATTTCCGACTTTAAATTCATTTTTTCCTTAACTAATTTTTCTTCTTGTTCAAAGTCACCCATCAGCCATGCCTTAGTTCGACCAAAAAATAATTTAGCCACAATCGAATCGTTGTTTATATTTTTCTTGTCACTTTGATTAGACGAAGGATTGACCATGGCCAAAGCCACGGTTTTTCCCAACCAAAAATTTCTCCGATGATTAACTATTTCAAAATTAATATTTTTTTCTTTGATTATCTCGGCCAAGGCAACGCATTCAGAATTCTTGCAAACACTGGTTGGCAATAAAACTTTTTTGACTTTATACCTTTTTAGAACTTCAACTAAACCGACGATGTGATCCGCATGAGGATGAGTCAAAATTACTAAATCAAGACGGCGATCATAAAATGGCAAGTATCGCCCCAGGCGGTATAAAACAGAATTATCCGGCCCACCATCAATTAATACTTTTAATTTGTCAGGCGTAATAATTAAAACAGCATCGCCTTGACCCACGTCTAAAATGATTAAGCTTAAATCTTTTGGCTGAAAATAATAAAAAATAAAACCGGCTATAAATAACAAGACAACGGTCATTAAAACATAATACAGCTTAATTAAATTTTTAGTTTCTTTTCTCATACATTAATTGAAGCCCAAGGTAATTGGGAAAACATTTCAACCACCAAAATAATATATGACAATAATAGATTAGCCGGCCAAAAAAGAAATAGCGCCCAGCCAGAAAAAATTCCGGCCAAAGCTAAAATAAAAAGCCCAAAAATAGTCAGATAAGTGGCCACACTTAAAACTAAAAGATTAACAATTGGCGCGATCAAAGAGATCCGGCCAAAACTATAAGCGATTAATGGTAAAGTAGCGATTTGAGCGGCTAAAGTCGTCGATAGAGATTCGCGCAAACCAAATGTATTCGGCAAGATTGTCAGCATCTTATTTATTTTTGGCTGAAAATAAATTAATCCCAAAACCGCCAAAAAAGAAAGCTGAAAGCCAGCGTCGTCTCGCAAAATTTTCGGGTTTAAAAAAATCATCAAACCGGCCGCTAAAATTAAAGCCTGGTTGGAATCATTCTTGCGGCCAACGTGCTGAGCCAATATTACCAGCCAACCCATAATGGCGGCTCTAACGGCTGAGGCGGGAAAACCAATTAGAATAATAAAAACCAATAAAATTAAACTAACCAGCCAAAAAGATTGACGACGAGTAAAACCCAGGCCCAAAACTAAAGCTAAAAGAATTGCGGATAAAATGCTGATGTTAAATCCGGAAATGGCAATTAAATGAGTCGTGCCGGTAATATTAAACTGGTTATTTAGCTCGCTCGGAATACCACGACGCGCGCCCAAAATAATGGCGGCAAATAAGCTGGCTTGCGGTTCCGGCAAATTCCGGCTGATGGTGGCCAAACAATAATTTTTAAATAAATAAATTTTTTTTAAAAACCAATTACCTCGGTCATGGCTTATCAACTCAATCTTGGGATAATAGCAAACCGAATAAATATCATCCTTGGCTAAATATTTATCATAATTAAAATCCTCAATTGGCTCGGGCTTTTGTAGTTTGCACGTTAAAACTAATAAATCACCATACTGATACTGAGGATACAAATTAGTTTTAACCAATACTTTACCAGCCACAACCGGCCGGCCGGAAGCTAAAATTAAATTTTCTGTTTTGACGGTTAATTTATTATGATCAATTCGACTGTCCGGCTCAGCCGCCACCCAGGCCATAAATTTTACTTTTTGATTATTGTAAAACCAAATTTTGTTTTTATCAGTAGTAGGCAAAGTAGACTGATAATGCCAGCAACCAAAAAGAAAAAATAAAATTGTAATTAACCATAAACGCCACGTCTTTTGCCGCCAAAAAATTATTACACAAAATAAAACAAATATTATAATACCTAAAGTAATATCTTGATCAACTAAAACAAACGAAACCAAACCGACCCCAAAGATATAGGCTATAATTAATTTTTTAAAATTTCTGGCTGATAAACTAGACATAATTAATAATTTTTTATCTCTTGACATCGTCTAAGACTAAGAACATAATTGAATCAATCAACCCTGGCTCATTTGAC
Source organism: Candidatus Buchananbacteria bacterium (assembly GCA_041663485.1). Classification (GTDB taxonomy): domain Bacteria; phylum Patescibacteriota; class Patescibacteriia; order Buchananbacterales; family UBA6539; genus 02-FULL-45-11b. Next base: position 30,846 of record JBAYMO010000004.1, read on the forward strand.
CCTTGGAGGGCAAGACCATGAGTGAAGAAGATGGCATCGAAATACCAGACATGACTGATGAAGTTTTGCAAGTCTACATTGAACTGCAAGTTCCAATCGTTTTCGGAGACCTAAACCGCGCTAAGGCGTCAGAAATGTTCCCCAAAAAAGTTATTGACGACGAACACCTTTGGTTGGCTTATATTCGCAGTGGCACGGCCAAAGCGTTTCATAAGGCTTGGATTCAAACCCACAATGATTTGAACGTTTGGGGCACTGGCGAAGACATTCAGCGCAACCCGCGCGAATTGCCACTTGAAGAGCAGGAGCAAGCTCTCTTTCAGCACTATCTTCGCTACTGCGAAATTGTCGGCTGCCCGGCCGATGCCGAATGAATTAACCTGACTCGTAAACCTACGAGTCTTTTTTTATTTAAAAACGCTAGCTCAAATTCGGGCTAGCGCTATGTTGATTAAAATTTTTAATTACCTTCAGGTTCCGATTTCCCAACTGGCCAAATACTTCTTTTGTTCCGGGGTAAGAGTATCAATTAAAACCGACATTGATTTCATTTTGGTCTTGGCAATCCAATTTTCAATTTCTTCCGGTACGTTATAGACTTTATTTTGCATTTTTTTGTAATTATCAGCCACATACTCGGTAGCCAAAACCTGAGTGGCAAAGCTCATATCCATCACCGAAGCCGGATGACCCTCGGCCGCTGCTAAATTTATCAAACGACCTTCACCTAAAATATAAATGCGGCGATTGCTTGGCATCATATATTCATCAACAAAATTTCTGACATTGGTAGTAATTTTTTTGGCAATTTTTTTCAAACCGACAATATCAATTTCCACGTCAAAATGTCCGGAGTTGCAGACCAAAGCTCCATCTTTCATTTTCTTAAAATGCTCAGGTCTAATAACGTGAACATCGCCGGTTAAGGTACAGAATAAATCACCAATCAAAGCAGCTTGCGCCATCGGCATAACTCTAAAACCATCCATGACCGCTTCCAAAGCTTTAATCGGATCAACTTCTGTGACAATGACATTGGCGCCCATGCCGCGCGCGCGTGAGGCAAAACCTCGGCCGCACCAGCCGTAGCCGGCGACCACCACATTTTTACCGGCAATTAATAAATCCGTAGCTCGAATAATACCGTCTAAAGTAGATTGACCCGTGCCGTAGCGATTGTCAAACATGTTTTTAGTCTTGGCGTCATTAACCGCGATAATCGGCACTAATAATTTTCCTTCGCGTTCCAGCGCTTTTAAGCGAATCACGCCGGTCGTGGTTTCTTCCATGGAACCTTTAACCTTAAAAGCTTGGTCTTTATATTTGGTGTGAAGTAAAGATAATAAATCAGCCCCATCATCCATGGTAATTTCCGGCTGATGTTTAATCGCGGCCACTAAATTGCCATAGTAGCTTTTTTTATCTTCGCCGCATTTGGCAAAAACTTTAATCCCATAATCTTTAACCAAAGAAGCGGCCACGTCATCTTGAGTGGAAAGCGGATTGGAAGCGCAGAGTAAAACATCAGCTCCTCCGGCTTTCATGGTTCTAACCAAATTTGCGGTTTCACAAGTGACATGTAAACAAGCCGAGATCTTCATCCCTTTCAAAGGCTTGACCTTGGTAAAACGTTTTTTAATTTCACTTAAAACCGGCATGTCACGCTCCGCCCATTCAATTCTTTTTTTGCCTTGTGGCGCCAGCTTGATATTTTTGATGTCGTAATTCATTGATTTTTTGATTAATCTTAACTAAAATATTTTATCACTTATTTAATATTTTTACAACCGATACTTATTCTGAGATAATCACTAATAATCTATCAGTTGGAAGGCTCATATCCAAAAATGAGGAATCCAAACCTAAATCTTCCGATATTTTTTTCTGAACTTGAGGAAAACCGCGTTTAAATTTTTCTTCCAGATATTCCCGTGACGGATAGTTTCTCCCTTGACTTTGCTCCCATCTGGCCAGAGTGCGATTAATGCAGATATCTTTGTCTAAAATACAAAGAAAAATATTTATCTTAAAATCTGGTTCTAAAAATTTTAAATTTTCAAAATGAAATTCCGCCCGATTAGTCCCAATTTCTAAGATTATATTTTCTTTAACCTTTTTTAAATCTTGATACATTTCTTCATGAGCCAAGGCCGAACCATTCAAACCCAAATCCCCATTTTCATCTTTATATCTTTGGATATAATTGAAGATATCAAAAAATTTATAATCTGAATTTTGTTCAAGAAATTTCTCTATCAAAGTTGTCTTACCGCAGCCTGGTGGGCCACATAAAACTAATAGTTTTGACTTGGGATGATTATCGGTCATAATTTTACTTTAAAATTTTGTTGATAGCGCTTGGCTAACTGCGGCCAAGTAAACTTGTGCGTTTGCGTACCATATAATTCTACGGTATAGACAGAGACTAAACCAGCCAACCGGCCAGTTTTTTCCAGTGACCAATTATTCAGCAGACCATAAATCAAACCCGCGCGATAGGCATCGCCCGCGCCGGTCGGATCGGAAGTATTTTTTGGTTTGGCCGGCGAAATTTTAACTGTTTTATTTCCAGTTCGAATCTCAGAACCTTTTTCACCTTTAGTAATGACTAAAATTTCGGTTTGTTTTAAAATCTTTTCCAGACTCCAGCCGATGCGTTTGGCAATGACGCTAATTTCGTAATCATTGCCGACCAAAACTTTACTGCCGGTAATCGCCTGTTTTAACTGCTCCGGCGTTAAAGAAGTCATCTGCTGTCCCGGATCAAAAATATATGGAATTTTTTTCTGCTTAAACAATTTGGGAAATTTAACCATGTCCGCCGGGCTTTGAGGAGACACTATGGCTATATCAGCCCGCCGGCCAAGTAAATTGGCTTTAAGCTTTTGCGTCATCGCGCCGGGATAAAACCCGGCAATTTGATTGTCGGCTTGGTCGGTAATAATATATGCCGAGGCGGTATGCTGACCCGGCAAAATATTGACTCCGGAAATATCAATTTTATTTTTCTTCAGCCATTGCTCGTATAAAATAAAATCTTTGGCGCCGACGTTGGCCAATAGTGACGGCTTTAAGCCGAGCAAAGACAAATTATAAGCAATATTGCCGCCGGTGCCGCCAAAACTTTCTTTAAGATCATTAACCAAAAAAGATAAATTAATTTGGTGGATTTTTTCCGGCAGAATATGATCAGAAAATTTGCCGGGAAAATCCATAATCCGATCGTAAGCAATGCTGCCGGTGACTAGTACTTTCATAAAAAATATCTGGGACTAAATAATTAATATTTGTTATTTTGCAAATCCCCGACAGGCACAATCAAAATAATCAATCTTCGGCACGACCTCAATTAACAGGCGTTTGACATTGTCAGCATTCTGCGTCATTCGCTCCATTACCATTTCAAAAGTTACCGGCTCTTCATCATCCTTCCAGCAGTCATAGTCCGTTGACATCGCAATGGATTGGTAGCAAATGCCCAACTCCCGCGCCAAAATCACTTCCGGCACCGTGGACATATTTACTACATCCGCGCCCCAGGCACGAAACATGTGCGATTCGGCGCGGGTAGAAAATCGCGGGCCTTCAATCGTTACCATGGTGCCATGGTCGCGATAGCGTAAAGCCAAACCACTCGCTGACTCGACTAATATTTGCCGCAATTTTTTGCAGAACGGATCGGCCATGGAAGTGTGAATTACTTTATCATCAAAAAAGGTCAGTAGACGATGTTTGGTATTGTCTATAAACTGATCAATAAAAATCAAATCGCCAGGTCTAATTTCCTCACGCAGCGACCCGCAGGCCGTAGTGGCCAAAATATGAGTGCAGCCCAACTCCTTAAGAGCCCAAATATTGGCGCGAAACGGCACATGAGTTGGTGTAATCGTGTGCTCTTTGCCGTGACGCGCTAACACTACCACTTCCCGACCGGCCAGCTGACCACAAACTAAATTCGCCGCCGGTTTGCCATAAGGTGTTTCCATTTCGACTTCTTTAAAATTTTCCAACAGTTTCGGATCGTCCAGACCGGAACCGCCGATGATACCGATTTTAACTTTATGATTTAACATAATATAATTTATTTAATTTTTTCATTATCATAATCAACCAAATAATTCACGTCATACCCCAAAGATTTTAATTTCTCCAATCCCGGTAAAAAAGAAAGATTGATAATAAAATCGATCCCAACAATCTCGCCACCCATCTGCTTAACTAAATCAATCGCGGCTGACATCGTGCCGCCAGTGGCCAATAAGTCATCGGCAATAATTACTTTTTCACCGGACTTAATTGTATCATCGTGCATTTCGATAATATCCGGCCCATATTCTTTTTCATAACTGGCTTGCTTGGTTTTGCCTGGTAATTTCCCCTGCTTTCGGACGATAGAAATTCCAGCACCCAATTTATAAGCCATAGTCGAAGCTAACAAAAAACCGCGGGCGTCAATACCGACTACTTTATCAACCTTTTGACCTTCATATTTCTGACAAATTTCATCAATCATTTTTTTAAAACATTCGGCATCCTCAAACAACGTAGTTACGTCATAAAATAAAATCCCCTCTTTGGGAAAGTTGGGAATTTTTCTGATTCGTTGATCTAAATAGGTTTTATCCATATTAGTGGCTAATGATTTACATGGATATTATAGTATGTTTTTTGATCTAATTCAAGCATAAACATTGAACATGCGTTTGACAAATTACATCTTTTTAATTAACATTTAGCAATAGATTGGAGGAACAACCATGGCAAATATCGACTGCACCGGCTGTCCGTTTATTGGACAGCAACCCGGAATGTGTTTTGACGCCTGTCCCAAAAGGACTCCGGAAAATATTATGTGCATTGGTGAAGTTCGTCTGACTCGCTTTGGCGATGAAAGCAACGACTCGCCACCGGAAGGTAGGAAGTAAATTTCTCCCTTCTTTTTTATTTACAAAAGCCGGAGCCTGATGGCTCCGGCTTAATAATAACCAAATTAGCAATCGTGATACAACAAAAATTCGTGTGGATGCGGGCGCAGCTTAACCGGATCAGCTTCTAGGCCGGTTTTTAAATCTATCCATTGATTAATAAAGGCGTCAGAAAATACCCCACCTTTGGTTAAAAATTCTCGGTCGGAGTTTAAACATGCCAAAGCCTCAACTAAAGAACCGGGCACGGATTTAATTTTTTTGATTTCATCCTTACTCATTTCAAAAATATTGCCATCAACCGGCTGACCCGGATCAATTTTATTTTGAATGCCATCAAGACCGGCTAATAAAATTGCGGTAAAAGCCAAATACGGATTAGCGGCTGGATCCGGCGGACGAAATTCTACGCGCTTACTATTGGGGTGCTTGGAATAGTTCGGAATTCTAATAGCCGCGGAACGATTCATCATTGAGTAAGCCAGATTAACTGGTGCCTCATAGCCCGGCACTAATCTTTTGTAAGAATTAGTAGTCGGCGAAGCGAAAGCCAAAACCGCGCCAGCGTGTTTCAGCAAACCGCCAACAAAATACAAAGCCATTTCCGATAAACCCCCGTATTTATCCCCGGCAAAAAGCGGCTTGCCATCTTTCCATAAAGAAACGTGAGTGTGCATGCCCGAACCATTATCAGAAAATATCGGCTTAGGCATAAAGGTGGCCATACGATTGAATTTACTGCAAGTCGACTTAACGATATATTTGAATTTTGTCAGATTATCAGCCTGCTTAAGCAGCTCATCATATTTAATATCAATTTCACTTTGACCGGCAGTAGCAACTTCATGGTGATGCTTTTCCACCTCAATGCCGGCGTTAATTAAATTGCGGGTAATTTCACTTCTTAAATCTTGCAACGTGTCATTGGGCGGCACCGGAAAATAACCTTCCTTGGCGCGAATTTTATAACCCAAATTTCTTTCCCCTTCGCCGGAATTCCAAAAAGCTTCGGTTGAATCAATTTTATAGTAAGCCTGACTGGCTGATTCAAAGTAATTAATGGAATCAAAAATAAAAAATTCTGCTTCCGGTCCCAAATAAACCTTATCGGCAATACCGGTTGATTCCAAGTAGGCCTGGGCTTTTTTGGCAATAAATCGCGGATCAAAAATAAATGGCTTCATCGTCGACGGCTCATAAACGTCGCAGAATAAGCACAAAGTTTTGTGCTCAAAAAACGGATCAATAAAAGCCGTGGCCACGTCGGGAATTAAAATCAAATCGCTTTCCTCAATCGGCTTAAAACCTTTAATTGAAGAGCCGTCAAAACCAATCCCTTCGCTGAAGTCCTCTTCTTTCAAAAAACTCGCGGGCACGGAAAAATGTTGCCATTTACCAAAGATATCCACAAAACGCAAGTCGATGATTTCTATCGCGTCTTTTTTAATCAAATCAATAATTTTTTTAGGCATAATTTCAATTAATAATCAAAAAAAGGCGTCAAAATTAGACGTCTTCGTCGAAATGGTTGGCACGCCTTTGTGCCTAAATTAAATATAGCAGATGTTTATTTGGCTGGCAAGAGGGGTGTTAATAACAACTGAATTTTCAATTTCTAATTTTTATTTTTTTAAGCGCGACGTTTGAAAATTCTGTCATTAAAAATTCAAAATTAGAAATTCTACTTAATAACTTCTTCCGCTAAAATAATGGCTTCAGCTACCTCTTTTAATGTTTTTCTCTTATCCATGCTTTTTTTTACCAAAAGCCTATGAGCTTCTTCTTCGGACAGATTGCCGGACTTCATCAAAATTGCTTTAGCCTTACTAATTAATTTCTGCGTAGATAAAGCCTCTTTCAAAATATTAGTTTCCGAGATTAAACGAGAAACTTCCAAAATTCCCCCGATTTGCTTGGCAATAGTCTCTAAAAAATTAATATCTTTTTTGGAATATTTTTTTGTTCTTCGGTGTTGAACATTAATAACCCCGATAACTTTTTTTTGAAAAATAATCGGCACGGACAAAAATCCTTCAAATTTATCTTCCGGCAAACTAGAAAAAATCTTAAACCTTTTATCTTCGTAAGCTTTCTGGGCAATAGCCACGGTTTTTTTAGTTTCCGCGACCCAGCCGGTAATTCCCTCCCCCATTTTCATTTTAACTTTGGCTAGATTGGAATGATGAGGATTTTGCGAAGCTTTTAGAATAACGTCATCGCCAGAAATTAAATAAATAAAACAAGAATCGGCTTTGGTCACTTTACCGATGATTTTGGCGATACTATTTAAGATTTCTTTCAATTCAAAATTATTACTGAATGTTTCAATAATCTCTTCCAAAACCGCCAGGTTATTTTTTAGATCAGAATTTTGGGATCTGCTCATATGAAAATAATATTAAAATAAATTGAGAATTTAATCAAGAAAAAACAGGCGTGGCACACCCGTTTCTAAAGATCAAATAATACAACCAGGGTCAAGCTCAAGGTTATAAATCAGCCGACTACCTGCAGGCACAATGCCTGTTGCATTGTCTGCTCGACACAACTCGTCTCTTCTTGCTGGATAACTCCCATAATCTTGGCCGGCAACAGCGCCTCAAGCTGCTCCAGTTTCACACCGGCCTGGCTGGCCCACCTGGCAAAAGGCAGAACCAGACGCTCACGCCTCTGGCTGCGATTTTGAGTGAAAACAGTCGTAACCGCTTTCATGAATATCGCGCTGACATCATCATCCGCCACTGGTGGCACATCGTCTTCCGGCGACAAAATGGCAATGTAAGCGGCATCAACCAGTTGCCTTAATACTTCAGTGTCCGTAGCGCTCATCGTTTTATCCTCCTCGGTTCGCGCTCAAATATATAAATATATATTGAATGATTATAATACTTCTGTCAACAAAAAACCGCTAAGTTATTTTTAAATCTGAATTCTTTTCGACCATGATTATTTTACTTTATTATACTCCGCAATCGCCTGATCAATAATTAGAATATCTTTAATTTTTTTTGCCGCCGGGTTTGATTGATAACTTTTTATCCATTCGACCGCCGCTTCCAAACTTTCCGCAATATAATCGGCGGTTGAATAAATAAACGGATGGATCCAATCTTGTACTAATTCGCCGTTAAAAACCACATCCGATCGACGATGATGTGAATTTTTGGGCAAGACAACAACTACCGGTTTGGAAAAATATTTCGCTATCAATATTTCTTGAGCCGTGCCGGCTCCCACTTTATTCTCGGCATTGGCGACTACCGCATCACATTTTTTTATCATATCGGAATCATGTCCAAAAGTAATAAATGGCCTAGTCTCATCAAGCCACTGGTCGCCAAAAAGTATCTCCAGGTCATCTATTTTTGACAATTCTTTCTGATATTTTATTTTCCAATCTGTCCAATCTTTTCTCAGTTCATCGCCTTTTGGACTGGCACCAATAATACAAAGCTTAAATGACATAACTATTTAAATTATTTCCTAAACCAATCAACAGTTGCACCAATACCTTGAGCCAAAGTAGTTTGCGGCAACCAACCCAATTCATTTTTAATCTTAGAATAGTCTAAACAACTCCTTTGTTGCTCCCCGTCTTTGGCCGGGCCATGAACAAACTCAAGATTTGTTCCTATATTATTTTTAATTTGTTCGGCTAATTCATTGACGTTAGTTTCAATGCCAGTACCAACATTATAAGTTGCGACTTTATTAAAATTCAAAGCCGCCAAGTTGGCCGCTACCACATCAGCCACGTAAACATAATCTCTGGTCTGCTGACCCGCGCCCCAAATAGTCGGTTGACTTCCCGCTAATAATTTACTGCAAAAAATCGCCACCACGCCCGCCTCCCCTTGGGCGTTCTGCCTGGGACCATAAACGTTGGCATAACGCAAAACAATATAAGGCAGGCCGAAGACGACATGATAGTAATGTAAATATTTTTCCACGGATAATTTACAAATGCCATAAGGCGAAATCGGTTTTTGTTCATAAGTTTCCGGCGTCGGAATAATATTGGCATCACCGTAAATCGCTCCGCCAGTTGAGGAAAAAATAATTTTTCCCACTTTAAATTTTTTACAGCACTCTAATAAATTAAGCGAACCCAAAATGTTAATTTGGGCGTCACTAATTGGATCGCTTACGGATTTTCTCACGTCAATTTGCGCGGCCAAATGAAAAACCACTTCCGGCGATTGCTGAACAAAAACCTCGCTTAGTTTTTTATCAGTGATATCTAATTCAAAAAATTTGGCTCGCGGGTTTAAATTATTTTTTTGGCCAGTGCTTAAATTATCCACAACCGAAACCTCGTGGCCTTGTTCAATTAAAGCATCGACTAAATTGCTGCCGATAAAACCGGCGCCGCCAGTCACTAATATTTTCATAATTTTGAATAATTACAAACTAAATTACTGTTTTAAAATATTCAATCGTTTTCGCTAAACCTTCAGCCAACTGAACGGTTGGCTCCCAAGCCAATTTGGCTTTAGCTAAACTTATATCCGGCTTGCGTTGTTTGGGGTCGTCCTGCGGCAAGGGCTGGTAAATAATTTTACTAGCACTACCCGTCATTTCAATAACCATCTCGGCCAGCTCTTTGATGGTAAATTCCCCCGGATTGCCTAAATTAACCGGACCAATTAAATCATCGTTGGCCATCATTTTAACTAAACCCGCGACTAAATCTGAAACAAAACAAAATGATCTGGTTTGGCTGCCATCACCATAAATTGTGATATCCTTACCGTTAATGGCTTGGATGATAAAATTGGAAACCACCCGCCCATCATCAACGGCCATGTTCGGACCATAAGTATTAAAAATTCTTACCACGCGAATCGGCACTTTGTCTTGGCGGTGATAATCAAAAAATAAAGTTTCCGCGCAGCGTTTGCCTTCATCATAACAAGCCCGCGGCCCAGTGCAGCTGACATTACCATGATAACTCTCTGGCTGCGGGTGAACGCTGGGATCACCATAAACTTCGGAGGTTGAGGCTTGCAAAACTTTTATTCCCCCTAATTTTTTAGAAAGCTCGAGACAATTAATCGCGCCCAAAACGTTAGTGCGCACTGTTTCCACCGGATTTTTTTGATAATGTATGGGTGAGGCTGGACAAGCCAAATTATAAATTTGATCCACTGACAAATCAAATGGCTGGGTGATGTCGTGTTCTATTAGCTCAAAATGGGAATTACTCAAAAACGGTTCAATGTTCTTTCTTTGACCGGTAAAAAAATTGTCTAGGCAAACTACCTGATGGCTCTGACTCAAAAGGTATTGGCATAAATGCGAACCGATAAAGCCGGCACCGCCAGTCACTAGTATTTTCATAATTTTAAATAATTAATTATGTCTTATTTAATTCTTATCTCGCTTTACTAATATACTTTAAATAACTTTCCACGAATTCGTCAAGTTCACCATTTAATACTGAGTCCGGGTCAGACGACTCAAAGTCCGTCCGATGATCTTTAACCATCTTGTAAGGCTGAAGTACGTAAGAACGAATCTGGTTTCCCCATTGCGCTTGCAGCACCTCGCCACGAATTTCCGCCAATTCTTTTCCTTTGGCTTTAAGCTGTAGCTCCGCTAGTTTGGCTTGTAAAATCTTCATCGCCATTTTTCTATTCTGCAACTGCGATCTTTCGTTTTGGCATTTGACTACCAAGCCCGATGGCAAATGAGTAATTCTTACGGCCGAATCAGTGCGATTAACGCTTTGGCCGCCCGCCCCACCGGAACGAAAAACATCAATTCGTAAATCTTTTTCGTTGATCGGTTCCAGCTGATCTTCACCTAGAATTGGCACTACCTCCACCAAAGCAAAAGAAGTATGTCTCATTTTTTCCGCGTCAAAGGGTGAGATGCGAACTAAACGGTGCACACCGGCTTCGGATTTCAAATTACCATACGCCCAAGACCCCGTCACCTCAAAAGTAATACTTTTGATGCCCGCTTCCTGACCTTTAGTTTCGTCGATAATTTTAGTCGTTAAATTTTTCTTTTCACTAAATCGCAGTAGCATGCGCAAAAGCATCTGCGCCCAATCTTGAGCTTCCGTGCCACCGGTACCGGCATGAATAGAAACAATGGCATCATTAGCATCATATTTTTCAGAAAACAAAACCAAAAATTCAAGCTGAGAAAATTTTTGCGTTAGCTTGCTTAATTCAGATTTTATCTCTTCTTCCAAGGCTAGGTCATCGCTGCCTGCCGACTGAGCTAAAACAATCAAGTCATCGACTTCCTTACCTATACCATCCCAAGCCTTAATTTGCTTATTTAAATTCTCCGCCCGCTGGGAAATAGATCGAGCCCGATCTGGTTCTTGCCAAAATTCGGGCTGAGACATTTCGCTGGCTAATTTTTTTACTTCCTGTTTCAAACCATCCAAGTCAAAGTAACCTCCGGGTTGCCGCAATTCGGTCTTTTAAACTAGTAAGCTTTTGCATGATGTCTTTCATAATAATTCAATCATTTATTTTTTAATACAGCCCAATTCCCGGTCGAAAACGATTTTTACATCTCGGTTGGGGCAAAGACAATAATCACCCAATTTATTTTCGTACCACATACCCATAGTCTTTTCACAAATTTTTCTTTGACTATCGACTTCCGCTAAAGTTTTTTGGGATACGCGCTGGCAGCGAATAAACTTTGGCTGATTCGAACAATCCGGGCAAGTCGTATCGTAAATCCCCTCACAAAAACCTTTGGTAAAACAAGTCTGCTCGTCAAAAATATTTTCACAAACCGTAATTTGTGATACATATTCTTCCACCACCGATCCGATATCTTGACGATAAAAATAAATAAAAAGATTAGTAGCCAGTACCAGAGTAATAAATATGGCAATCAATAAAACTAATCTTTTTGACATAAAATTTTACTTTTTGAGATTGAACTTAAATAAATATTGATCTAAGTCTTTAACCCTTTCACCAAAAAATTCTATCCCTTCTTGCTTTAATAAACTCTTTTTCATCAATTTGCCTTTTTTATAGCCACCAACTTCACCATTACTTTTAATCACTCGATGACAAGGAGTAGCAATTAATTCAGGATTCTTATTTAGCGCTCGACCCACTGCCCTGGCGGCCAAAGGCCGGCCTAAAGCCGTGGCCATAATTTTATAAGTGCTGACTTGTCCGACCGGAATTTTTTTAACTAAATTTAAAGTTGCCTGAAAAAAATTTTGCCTCACGATTATTTTTTAATTTGATTGATTAGATTCTGTACGGCCGCGGAATTAACATTTTTGGCATCAATATTTAAATTCATTCCCCCTTGGGTTAAGCCGATAATCTGCTGATAAGTTCCAAGCACCTGACCCAATAAAGGATATAAATAAATTGCCCCGGCCACTAGCGGCACCACGATTATAATTACTTTCAGCAAGCCCCAAATTTTTTGCCAAAATAGCTGACGATTAATTTTTTTAACTAAACGGTAAACCTCATGGCTGACGCTTAAATTCTCCTCTAAAAGCTGCTTTAAATCGGTTTCTTCTTTGCCCGGGTTTTCATTTTTCACGCCGTAAATAGCCTTGGTATAACGCAAGTTTTCTTCGGCTAAAGACCGAACCTCATCAACTCGTTCTTGAAAAGACTTGGTTTCATCAGACAAGTTTTGATTAACAGATGAATTTTGCATAAGCTTACAAATATAAAAATAATTGTTGTTAGTATTATACAATAATTTTAGCTATAAAAAAAGGGCCAAAGTCTTGGCCCCCAATAAGTACTAACAACTAGACTGAACGTTTAGCCAAAATTTTTGATTGATTTAGCACACTAATAATTTCAGCTAAGCCAAACAGCACGCCCACATAAAATAGATCTCCCAATAACGTATTACGATAAAACGGCAGAGCCAAGGTAAAGCAATTAATCAAACCAGTTACCGTTTTTTCATACCAAGGAGAAAATTGCCAAACCGCCCAATTGCTCGCCAGAAAAAACAGAACCGAACTGAAAATGCCGGAGGCCAAAACCACTTCAAAACTTTTATGTTCTTTCAACCATGAACCCAGCAAACCAACAAAAACAAAGCAGGCATAAACAGTCAGCATCAACGGCCATTCATAAAAACCAAGAAAGAAATCACCAATCACCATAGTCAGTATGGGATTAATAACCGCCCAACGCCGATCTAAATAAAAACCGGAAAATAGTGCCACGGCGGCCACCGGGGCGAAATTCCAAAAATGCGGCAAAATTCGGCAAGCTACGCCCAAAGCAACTAAGAGAACTGAGATAATAATTTTATTCTTAGTGGTCATAATTTTATCTTATTTAATTAATTATTGACTGCTGTTTAACGTATTTCCACTCCACCAAATCACCGGCTTTTATATAATTACTACTGGCGCCCAAGCTCGCATATCGGCCATTAACCCAATACTGCCAATACCGACCCGCCTGACCGTTATTTTTGATTGAATCAATGGACTCAATCATCACCCCCATGTCTCCACCATAATCTTTAAAGCCTAAATCAATTTTATTTTTGGACAAAACAGCCTGGAGCAAATTAAATACCGTGGTTTTCTCTGAAATAGCCGGCACGGAAAAACTTTTTTTCTGACCAGAACCAAAATCGATAATTAAACTAACGGCTGGTAATTTTTTTTCATCCGAACTCATGGCCTGAGTTTTTACTGGATTAACCACCGGAATTGAAATCTCTTCCGAACTATCCCGAGTTTGCTCCCTAATAACCAACGCCACGCCAACTATAATGGCCGCGACGATAATTATTCGGGCTAGCCAACTAATAATCTCGTTCTTACTTCTTTTCGATAATTTTACTCCTAAAAAAATAATTAAGCAAACCAAAATCAGAGTACTAGCGAGATAAAATAGCCATTGGCCGCTAACTGCCACTTTAACCGGAATTTTTAAACCAGAAGCGGCGCTTAAACCTCCGGCCGCCAATGGCCGAGCCACCACATCCACTATGGTCAAATATTCTCCCGGCCAATAAAAAAAAGTTTTGACTTTTACTATACGACTTTCGTTGGCATCTAACTTAAATTCTGACGGTTCAATCGCCAAATGGCTTTTTTTAGTTTCCAGGCGCAGCTGAAAGATTGCCGGTTCAACACCGGAATTTATGACTAACAGTTCTTTGGTCTCGGTTTTAAAAACTGGGACAGAAAAATCCAACTGACTGGGCCGAACCATCACGCCAACAGCCGAAGCTGGCAAGACAAAAATTGCCCAAGATCCAAAGACTAAAAAGAAAAATAATAATTTAATAAACCGCGGACAATTCATAATTATTGCGTAGCCCAAAATATAATTTCACCAGTTTTTACACCCGAAGAAAGATAGGTCAAAGGCACCGTTAGAGACACTACGGAATCTTGGGAAGCCTGCGAAGAAAGCGTGGCTAGATAATCCGCCGGAGCTTGCTGGTCAATTAACAAGCCCTCACTAAAAATCGAATCACCGGTAACCGAAGCGGTAACTTGAATACTGGCTGAACCACTATTGTGTACAGTTATATTTTTAGACGCGATCTGTCCAAGTTTTAGTTTACCAAAGTCCAAACTGTTTGGCGTTACTTCCAAACCAATCGCCGAACCTAACACCTCACCATTGGCGTCGGTTAAATCCACCTCCACTTTGGTGGTTACGCTGCTGGATACCGCATTGCCAACCGTAATCTGAGTCTTTGAACTGCGAACATAGCCCGGAGTATTGATATAAACCTGATTAACTCCATCACTGGCAAAAGACAAGGTGAGCTGGCCATTGGCGTTAGCACTTTTTATTACATCATTGAGCATAATAGTGGCATTGGCCAGTGGCACCCAGCTGGTACCGTCAAAATATTGAGCCAAAAAGTCAACGCTTTGGCCGGAGCTAATTTGGGTTTGGCTGGCTGTTAATTTGGTAGGATACCAGCCCCATTCGCCAAAATAAAATAAAACCGAATCACCGGCTACTAAATTATAATCCGCCGCGCCCACCGAAGCCGAGGTATCATTGACGAAGAAAAGCCACCCGGACAAACCGGAAGCAGTATCATTATTGATTTTATTTAAATACAAACCATAAGCGGTTTCTTGAATATTATAAGTGTACCCGCAAACAGCCGCCCCATTAATGACTAAATCTAATACTGTTGTCCCACTTACTTGAGCGTCACAAATGGTATCCTGGCTGCCTTCAATAACTAAATGATATTTTCCCGACTCCTGATTTTCCGATACCGCTTGGTAATAACCGACGGGATAACTTTTGCCGGATAAGGCAATAACGGCATAAGGAGTCATAGCTTTGTTATTCCAGTCCGAAGTACCTTCGGCCACCCACCAAAATCCCCCATCGCTAGATTGAAGCGATTGCAAATAACTGACTAAAGTGTTGCCATCTTTATTCCAGCTAGCTGGGTCCGTACTAATTTTATTTAAAGCTGAAATCACCCAAGAAGTTGACCCAGAATCCGAGTCAGACCCGGCCGCATAAGCAATACCGCCATCAGCGTTTTGTAAAGCAGTCAAATAATTAACCGCTGAAACAATCACTGAATCACTCTTGTCCACGCCAGCTTCCACCAAAGCAATAATCGCCGCGGCCGTATCATTTGAATCACTGCCCTGACCTAAGGCGTAACTGAAACCGCCATCAGCGTTTTGATGTGCTAATAAATAGTTTTTAGCCCCAAGCGCTTCTGAACTATTTAATTGTCCAACTGACGCCAAAGCAAGAATCGACCAGATATCGTCATTTAACAAATCCGCGCTGCCCATCTGACTATTGGTATAATAAGTTTTTAATTTTGCCACATAATCAATGTTGCCAAAAGTCGTCGGATTCTTATTAACCGCGGCTAAAGCTAAAATGGTTTTAGCATAATCGGTGGCCAAATCGCCAGAAACGCTAGCCAGATGATCAACGGTGATATTGGATTCACCGGCCGCAGACAAAGCCATAGTGCTCCAGGCAGTTTGAGTCTGGGAATTCAAATAGCTAACAGCGCCCGAGACGTCAGCTTGAACCAACGCCGGGCAAATTGAGGTTAAAACCAGCGCCAAAATTAAAATTAAATTCTTGCTTTTCTTTTTCATAAAAAAATCTCCCTGTTCGAGGGAGTCGGCTTTTCAGGCGCCCGCTGGCGCCTTTTTAAACCCACTCTTAATCTCGAAGAGTTAATGGTTGCTTAAATCGAATTCTTCGCGACCTGGCTTATTCGAGTCTGTCCCGACAAGCGGGACGAGGCTGCGACTTCACAGTTGCGGATCAGCGGAGGCGTTTAACCTCACTTCGGAAGGATTCGATAATTTGTTAAGGTGATTACATTTTAAAACTATAGTTTAAACCTGTCAAATTTTCTTGGGTATAAAAAAAACCGCAAGACTCACATTTGACTTACGGCTTTTGATTCAAACGAATCTGACGCCAACGAGCCAAGCATCCAAGACCACCTAAAGCCATGACTAACGGCCAGGGACACAGTGGCATTTTCACAGTGACTGGATCGGGATTGGGCTGTGACCCCAGAGTAGTCGGCCAAGTTTTTCCGGCCAAAGCGACCAAAGCGTAAGCCGTGGCCGTGGCCCGAAAAACCGGATTACCGGCTTGCGTTGCGGTATGATTGAAAGAACCGTCAGCCTGCTGCAAACCCACCAAGTGGCTAATTACCGTCGGGCGGTCAGCGGCAAAAAATGATTGACAGTCAAGGCCAAAACTTTGACAAGCGGCCGCGGCCCAGGCATCAGAGCAACTGTCTGATTCAGCACCCATGGCTAAGGCCATACCGCCGTCAGGGTTTTGATAAAGCGCTAGGGCCGAAAAACCCGAAGCCACCACCGGTGCGGTAAAATTCAACCCCAAGCTGCTTAAAGCCAGCAATACCGCGGCCGTGTCATTGCTGTTTGGCTGCGATACATCACCACCCCAACCTTGATTGGTAACAAAAGCAGAAATCATCCGATCGCGGCACTCAACCAATAACGGATGAGAAATAGGCATGCCCACTTCGCGTAAGGCAATCACGCCCCAGGCATCGGCATTAAGCGTATGCGTGGCCGCCAGCGCCGCAGTCAAACCCGCTACTAAATCGCGACCATAGAGATCGCGCGGGTCAACGCTTAAAGCTTGGGCGGCCAGAATCATCATGGCCCAATTCGACGCTTCAACCGGCTCCAAAGCAGCCAATTCATCTTCATCATGCCCGCAATCAACATTATTGGCCAAGCCCGCGCCAAAAACCCACGGCGTAAAATGATTGGCCTGAGTCAGGTACGCGATGGCCGCCCAAAACCTTGGGACTAAATCCTGCGCCTGCACCCGGCTCGAAACAGCGACGCCAGCCATACCGCCGGCCGCGCTCAATAAAAATTCCTTACGACTCATCATGGTTCAAACTCCTGTGGTTGAATTCAATACAAAAAACCGCCAATCAAAAGCGGTCTCCAAAACACATGTCATAAAACCCACTCTTGATCTCGAAGAGTTGATGGCTGTTTGAATCGAATTTTTCTCGACCTGACTTATTCCTCGCCTGGGGCGAAGACATCACAGTTGCGGATCAGTGGAGGATTTTCACCTCGCTTCGGAAAAACTCGATGCTTTGTCAAAGTGATTACATTGTATGACAACGGTCTTAAGCTGTCAAACTAACAAAAAAAATTTAATACTAATTCTCTATTCCCTGTCGCGCCAATAAACCCTTTTGATACGGATGTTTAACTTCTTTCATTTCCGTCACGTAGTCAGCCAATTTAATTATTGCTTTCGGCGCGCGGCGGCCGGTCAAAATTAATTCGGTATTTTGCGGCTTGTTTTTTATCAGCTTAATAACGTCCGAGGCGGTAATGAGCTTAAAAAATACGGCTAAAAATATTTCGTCTAAAATCACCAAATCATGCTTGCCTGAATTCAAAATTTTTTCTGACCAAACCAGGGCTTGTTGAGCCGCTTTTTTATCCTCGGGTTTGGCGGTTTTATAAATATAACTTTTTTGGCCAAATCGCTTTATCACCACTGCCGGCAATTTTTTCAAACTTTTTAATTCACTATAATCCTGAGCCTTAAGGAATTGGACAATATAGACCTGATAACCGGCACCAATCGCGCGCAAGGCCAAACCTAAAGCCGCGGTGGTTTTACCCTTACCGTCGCCGGTATAGACATGAATTTTACCTAAATCGCTTTTCATAATCTAATTATAACTCCAATCAAATAAATAAAACAATCCGGTTAAACCGGATTGTTTTTATAGTTATTGCATGTTCTATTTTTAACCACACTTGGAAAATCCGCAGGTCTGGCATTTGAGACAGCCTTCAGAAATTTCCAAAACATTGCCACACTCCGGACATTCCGGCGCCGTACCAAAATCGGCAATAGACCGCTTAATGTTCAAACCATTGCCGTTTGGTTTAGGGGTCGGCTTGGGAATGTTTATTTCTGGAGTTATAGCCCCCTCTTTGTTGGGCACCGCTTCTTGACCGTGAAATTCCAAATCCAATTTTGGCTGATTTTTGGTTAAGTGGTGTTCAAGGATTTGAGCAATCGCGTCAGGTAAAGACAAAACCATACCCCATTCTGACCAAGAAGGCATCGGCCCGCGAATACCCTTGATTTGTTTAATTACGTCTTCTACCGGAATACCTGAGCGTAAAGCCAATGAAATCAAACGACACACACCTTCGGACTTGGCCGAGAAAAAACCGCCCGCCTTGCCAATAGTAGCAAAAACTTCAAAAGGCTTGCCTTGGTCGTCGTCGTTAATAGTAACATATAAATCACCGTAGGAGGTGTTAATTTTGTAAGTCGTGCCTTTCATCGCCACCGGTCTTTCACGTTTAGTTAGTGGCATGGCCGGTAATTGAGCCATTTCTTTTTTGTCAGTCGCGTGAGATTTGCCGGTCGTTAGAACCTGAACATCGCGACTGCCATCACGATAAATCGTAATCCCCTTGCAACCGGTTTCATAAGCTAATAAATATGCTTTGGCCACGTCTTCCCGGGTCGCGCTGTGAGGAAAATTGATGGTTTTAGAAACCGCATTATCAACATATTTCTGAAAAGCGGCTTGCATACGAATATGCCATTCCGGAGAAATATCATGAGAAGTAACAAATACTCTTCTGATATCCTCAGGCACCTCGGAAATTTCTTTAATCGTCCCTTCTTTAGAAATTTTTTCCATTAAATCTTTGGTGTAAAAATCACGCTCTTTAGCCACTTCTTCAAAATATGGATTGGCTTCAATCAGCTCCACCCATTCATCGCCGCCCTTTTTGCCAATATGAGATTTTCTGACATACGCCAAAGCAAACAACGGCTCAATCCCCGAAGAACAAGATCCGATAATACTTAAAGTTCCGGTTGGCGCAATGGTCGTGCGAGTCGCATTTCTGATACCAGCACTTTCCGGCGTATCATAGATACTGCCCTCAAAATTAGGAAAGACGCCTTTTTCTTTGGCTAAAATCGTTGAAGTTTTATCTGCTTGTTCTTTAATAAACTTCATGACTCTTTCCGCCAAATTAATAGCGTCCGTGGAATTATAAGGAATGCCTAAAATTAACAGCATATCCGCCCAGCCCATAACACCCAAACCGATTTTGCGGTTTGATTTGGTCATCTTATCAATCTCCGGAATCGGATATTTGTTCATGTCAATTACATCATCCAAAAATCTCGTGGCGATTTTTACCACGTCACCCAATCTTTCAAAATCAATTTTTCCTTCCTTGACGAACTTAGCTAAATTAATTGAACCAAGATTGCAAGATTCATAAGGCAATAGCGGTTGCTCCCCGCAAGGATTGGTACTTTCAATGGCACCAATATGAGGGGTAGGATTATACTGATTCATCCGATCAATAAAGACAATACCGGGATCACCATTCTGCCAAGCGTGATTAACAATTTTTTCCCAAACATCCCGAGCCTTAAGCTGACCGCACGACTCGCCGGTTTTAGGATTGAGCAAATCAAATTCGCCATTCTGATCCAAGGCTGCCATGAACTTATCGGTTAAAGCCACGGAGATATTAAAATTGTTCAATTTGTTACTGTCTTCCTTGCAAGTAATAAACTCCATAATATCCGGATGATCAACGCGTAAGATAC
>JBAYMO010000005.1:0-47571 GCA_041663485.1 Candidatus Buchananbacteria bacterium
CTCAGGGGACGCTTGATCCAGGCGTAGAAGAATTTCCCACCGATGAAGATGAAGAGGATTTAGATGAAGATAACATTGAAAATCAGGAGGAATAATTAGTTATGGTTAGTTTTAAAACAAAAGAAATATCCAATCCGCCGAAAATCGGTGAACGTCTGCAAGAGCAGCGCGAGCATTTGCAGCTAAGCTTAGAGCAAGCGGCCACGGCAACCAATATATCTACGAAATATTTGCAAGCTTTAGAAGAGGGTGATTATAAGAAATTGCCGGGTGAAGTTTATGCTAAAAGTTTTTTGAAAGCCTATGCCAAATTTTTGGGACTGCAGACTGATGTAATCTTGAGTTATTTTGCCAGCGAACAGACGATTTATTCCAAAACCAAAAATCAAAATGCCATTGATCATAAAAAACCCGTGGAACGAGTTTCGCGGGTTCACTTACTGGCCACGCCCAAGCTTTTGCGCAGTGCCGCGGTAATTATTTTGGCTTTGTTTTGTCTATTGTATTTGGGCGTTAAAATTAAAGCGATTATGGCGCCACCAGAATTAATTATCAGCCAGCCAGTCAGTGATTTGGTTACTGAACAAAATTATATTGATGTGGCCGGGCAAGTAGGCAAGGAAACCACTTTGGAAATTAATGGTCAGCAGGTGATGATTGATGCCAGTGGAAAATTCAGTGAAACGCTTGAATTGCAAGAAGGTACGAATTTAATTGAATTTAAAGCTATTACGCGTCACGGCCGTGAAGGAAAAATTTTTCGGCAAATTGTGGTAAACAAAAAAGCAGATTAAATATTTAAATATTAACTAAAGATTATGGCAAAAAAAGACGAAAAATCAACTAGCGCGTCTAAAATATCTGACCGCCTCAAAGCGGCTCAGCAGGCCATTGACCAAATCAAAGACAGATTTGGCGAAGGTTCGATTATGAAATTGGGCGAGGCCAAGCGCATGGAAGTGGAAGCAGTTTCCACCGGCTGTTTGTCGCTGGATATCGCCTTAGGTGTGGGTGGCGTGCCCCGTGGCCGCATTATTGAAATTTACGGTCCGGAAGCTTCCGGTAAAACTACGTTGTCTCAGCACATTGTAGCGGAGGTGCAAAAACTTGGCGGTTTGGCGGCGTTTGTCGACGCTGAGCATGCTCTTGATCCGGAGTACGCTAAAAAAATTGGCGTTAATATTCAGGACTTATTAATTTCTCAGCCCGACACCGGCGAGCAAGCTTTGGAAATTGTTGAGACTTTAGTTCGTTCCAATGGGATTGATGTGATTGTGGTTGACTCAGTGGCGGCCTTGACGCCAAAAGCTGAGATTGAAGGCGAGATGGGTGATTCACATATGGGTTTGCAAGCCAGATTAATGAGCCAGGCGCTTAGAAAATTAGCCGGTATTGTTTCCAAAAGCAATACGACAATTATTTTCATCAATCAAATCCGGCAAAAGATTGGTATCTTTTTTGGCAATCCAGAGACCACCACCGGCGGCAACGCGCTTAAATTTTATTCTTCAGTCAGAATTGAAGTGCGTCGCGCGGCTCAAATAAAAATGGGGGAGAAAATGATTGGTAATCGCGTTAAAGCTAAAATCGTAAAAAACAAAGTCGCGCCGCCATTCCAGAATTGTGAATTTGATATTATGTATAATGAGGGCATCTCGATTGCGGGTGATACTTTGGATACCGGAGTAGCTTATGGCATTATCAATAAGTCAGGCAATTCCTACACTTATAACGATACCAAGTTGGGCGTTGGGCGAGAAAATGCCAAACAGTTTTTACGAGAAAATAAACCGATGATTGCGGAAATTAAAAAGAGCGTTTGGGAAAAAGTTAAAGAAGGCGTGGCTCCCAAAGATAAAGAATAATCAAAATTTTATTAAAAACCGCCCTGATAAACCAGGGTGGTTTTTTGATTGACAGAATTTAAAAATTTTTTTAATATAATAATATAATTAATCAAATCAATAAGCGCCATTTTGGCGTTTTTTTGTATGACATATAATCCGTTAATTCATCGGCGCCGGTCAATTCGTTTATTCGGTTTTGATTATTCTCAGCCGGGGTGTTATTTTATTACCATTTGTGTTCACGAAAAAAAGTGTATATTGGGAAAAATAATCAATAATAAAGTCGTATTAAATAATTTAGGTCAAGTTATTGAAGATGAATGGTTAAATACGGAAAAAATACGGCGTAATATTAAAATTGATAAATTTGTTGTCATGCCAAATCATGTCCACGGTATAATTGTTATTAAGGCCGATAACCAGGGCGTATGGCCATATCACAATGAGAACAGTTGTAGGGGCGTATGGCAATACGCCCCAACGGATGAATTAAACACGATAAACAATTTTGATTCGCCATCACAATCAATCGGATCAATTATTCGTGGATTCAAATCAATTACCACCAAAAAAATAAATATTATCCGCCAAACCTCCAAAACGCCGGTATGGCAACGTAATTATTATGAACATATTATCCGAGATGAAAACGATTATTTGCGAATTGTAAATTATATTCAAAATAATCCCGATAAATGGCAATTTGATGGTAATTATAAAACATAATAATTACACAAAATTAATTTTTACAATTATTATATTTATTGTTATGATTAAATTATGTATTATTTATATATTATTGAATGTGCCGACAAAACTTTGTATACGGGAATTACCGTTGATTTGACCAGGCGAATTAATGAGCATAATGATAAAAAAATCGGAGCCAAATACACCCGAACTCGGCGGCCGGTGAAATTGGTTTACACTAAAAAATTCCGCAACCGCTCCACGGCATCGCGGGCTGAGGCCAAAATAAAAAAGCTATCTCGAGTTAACAAGTTAAAATTAATTAAAAACAATCAATAAAAAAACAACCCACTAAAACGGGTTGTTTTGTGAAAGCTTAATATTTGGTTAAATCAATAGTTTCGTCAATTTTAATGTCTTTAACAAAATCGGACATGTGGCTGACCATAATCATCGCTCCGTCATAATTATTGATTGCCTCGGCAATAACCGGAATGTGTCTGAAATTGATATGGTTGGTCGGTTCGTCTAAAATTAAAAGTCCGGGTTTAATTAAAACTAATCGGGCAAATGACAATAAACCTTTTTGACCTTCGGACAAATCATCAATTTTGTGACCCATTAAATTTCCGGTAATTAAAAATCCGGCGGCCGCCGATCTCATGGCTTCTTCCGAAATTATTTCTTCGCTTAAGGCGCAGGCACTTTTAAGCGAATCAAAAACCGTTTGATTGAAATCAAGCTGAGAAAAATCCTGACTGTAATATCCGACGCGTACGCCTTCGGTAATTTGCGCCCCTTCAGCTTTATTGGCCACCAGTGAGCGCAAGAAGGTACTTTTGCCCGCACCGTTAGGACCGGTGACCAAGACATGCATTTTTTTTCTAATGACCAATTCAATTTCTTTTAACAACGGCAAATGCCCATAAAAAGTCAAAACGGACTTAATGGTTACGACCGGACCAATGATATTTTGCGCCTCGATTTCAAAATCTCTAATAGTTTTGTCTTC
Organism: Candidatus Buchananbacteria bacterium; assembly: GCA_041663485.1. Lineage (GTDB taxonomy): Bacteria > Patescibacteriota > Patescibacteriia > Buchananbacterales > UBA6539 > 02-FULL-45-11b. Next base: position 3,550 of record JBAYMO010000005.1, read on the forward strand.
TTTTCTGATATCAATCATACTATCTTCGAGTTCCTCGGTCTCTTCTTTTAATTTTTTCGCCAATTTTCTCATTTTCCCGCCCTTGTTGGCAAAGAAGTTTACTTTTTCTTTACGATCTAAAATTAATTTTTGCGCTCGGGCATTTTCCATGCGTTCACGCTCAATGCGTTTGGCAATTTCATCTACCACGGTATAATAGTCACCATTGTAAGTTTCAATTTTGTGAGTATGGACATCTAAATAAATAACGCCGTCGGTAAAACAATTTAAAAAGTCCGCGTCATGAGAAATCACAATTACGGTTTTTTCATACATACACAAAAAGGTAATAAGATGATCGATGCCCGCTTGATCTAAATTATTGGTGGGTTCGTCTAAAAGTAAAATATCCGGATCTTGAATTAAGCCAAAAGCCAAAAGCAATCTGGCCTGCTGACCGCCGCTCATTTCGCCCACTTTGCGATCAAACGGTATGCTTAAGTTAACGGCTTCTAAAACTTTACTGATCCGACTTTTTAAATTATTGGGCACAACTTTAAAAGCTTTGGCAAAATATTGTTCCAAAGTTAAATCAAAGTCTGAGCGATCCAAGGTTTGGGCGGCGGCACCAATGCTGGCGTCGTTGGTAATAGAAATCATTCCTTTTTTGGGTTTAATGTTTCCCTGGATTAAATTAAAAATGGTGCTTTTACCCGCGCCATTTTGACCCATTAAAGTAATTTTTGATTTTCTGCGGACGTTAAAACTCACCTCGTCGAGTAGAGGTTTGTTGTAAGCATATTCAAACGAAACTTCGTTAAATCTCAAAATTACTTCTTCGGCCATATTGATGGTTATTTTTGAAAAATTAATTAGGCCATGTTTTTGGCCTAGGTTAATTCAAGTATCATAACACAATTTATTGGTTTTGACAAGGTTTTATAAAAATATTTTTTCTAATTTTTTTAAATAAAAAAAAGTTCTTCAAAGTTGAAGGACCGATAATTAGCAAATGCAGCGGGTCTAGTAGACCCGCTGGATATATTCTTCGGGCAATATTGAGGAGCAAGACATGGTGCAGGGCACTACCTTACGTCCGAAGCAAATGCCTTGTGCCTCATAGAATGAGACCATCTCCAGGCTGACGCCGCGCTGCTGAATGGCTTTTTCCGTATTAAGATAGCGGATAAGACCATCGTCGCGTACATCAACCACCGTTACATTACTGTGGCCGTTGACCAAGAGAATCACAGCCGCCCCGCCGACTTCGCGTCCGAAATTGACATCCAAAGCCGATGAATCCCCGCAGCGTACCAAATGGCTGGGTAAAATGTCGCGCACTTCGGGCGCTTCATAGATGCCGGGCACAAACATGTGTTCGCGCTGCATCAGGTCTTTGACCTCCGGATCCTGGTTCAAGAGTGTTTGCAAAGCTTTGGCGGCGTACTTGCCGGCTCCATTCAGCTTTTTATGGCCAAAGGCATCAACTCCGGCCGAGCCGTCCGTAAATTCTTCGCCATGGGCATCAGTAACACCTTCGGCCATGACGATGGAATATGATCCGGCTTTGACATCGCTTTGGGCAATGCGTCTAAAAAGTTTGCGTTTCATATCGGCATAGACCAAGCCGAAGTCAACCGGAATTTCCGGAATCAAAATGCAATCGGCATCACCGGCAATACCGCCGCGCAAAGCGGTGTGGCCCGCGTTGCGACCGAAGACTTCCACTACGAAGCAACGGTTGTGCGTGCGCGCCGTGGTTTTTAGATCGGCCAAGAATCGCGCAATGCGATTGATGGTCGAGTCGGCTCCGACCGAATAGGTTTGCAGATCCAAATCCATGGTTTTGGGCGCATGAACACAACGAATGCCGTGTTTGGTCAAATCAACCATGACACTGCCGGTGTCATCGCCGCCGCTGATAATCAGCGCGTCAAGTCCGTGTTTTTGCAGGCCGGCTTTGATGTGCTCGTACTTGCCCTCGTCCTGGATTTTTTTGATTGAGACGCGGGAATGGCCCGCTTCTGATCCCGCCAGACACGCATCAATCAAATCAACCCGTTCGGGACTGAGTACGGTCAGCTCGCCAAAATCAAGCAGGTTGTACAAACCGGCGTAGCCATTGGGAATAACCGAGACTTTAATGCCCAGCGCGTGAGCCATGGTTACCGCGCCTTTGATGACGCCGTTAAGACCACCGGCGTCGCCGCCGCTGGTAATAATCCCAATATGCTGAATGTCCGAGTGATTTTCCATGGTAGTAATCCTTGTTTTTGAACGTTGTTGGTTTGGGTGGTAACGCTTTTATTTTAATCTTTTAAACCATTTTGTCAATGAAATAATTTAATTTGGTAAAATAAAATCATGGCCAAGTTGTTAATTGCCGCGTCTGATACTTTACGCTATAATGGGACTAATAATAATTATTTAATTATATGGGCAAGCATGAAAGTTTTTGGCAAACAGAAAATCGCGCCAAAAGAGAAATCAGTGAAGAAATTGGGGAGGGAATAGAATCGCGTCATGATGATATAGAAACTGATATATCACCCGAAGAAGAAAAAATACCCATTGGGCTCGAACGAACCGATATTTTTTATGCTAATGAAGGTGAAAAAGCGGCTGTCGATGTCTATAATTGGTATCATTCAGCTATCAGTCGGCGAAAACGTGAACCGTTAGAAGAGGGTAGATTTATGTACCATTTTTTTGAAGGCGGATCAACTGAAGATAATTATATGTATGGTGATTCAAAGGGTGGGTATATTCTAGGCCTGGTGCGCCATGGGCTTTTTATTCCGACTCATTTCGCGCCCAAATCATTGCGCGGCGGTTATGATGTTTTAAAAAGATTGGGAACAAATGCTGATGTACCGGCGGTGATGGGTATTACTGACGACTTGGCCGCAACGATTAAAAAGATGCCGGAGTGGATTGATACCGGTATGACCTTTCCGGCTTGGTTCAGGGGTCAAGTTGAGCAGAAACATCTGGTACGTAATAGCCACCCTGACTCGGAGAAACTATTGCCCTTGCTGGTCCAGGATTATTTGGACGAAAATCGTGAGGATGACCCACAAGATTATGACGAGATTGGCCGTGAAGATGACAACGTAAGCAAAAGGACTTCAAAGCGATACTAGGCTTTTGAGTTTATTAAATTGAAATTCATTTATTTAAGATTAGTTCTAAATAAATTTTTTATGTCACAGATCATTATTTTAGACACCGAAACTACCGGGCTGGATGAAAATTCGCGTTTGGTTCAGCTCGCTTACAAAAATTTCACTAATGGCGAGGTAGTTAATGCTTTTTTCAAGCCGCCGATCTTGATTTCTTATGGTGCCATGGCGACACATCATATTACTAATGAAATGGTGGCCGATAAACCAAGTTTTTTTGATAGCCAAGAAAAGATCAATTTAATTAGAGATTTAGAAATAGGGATTTTGGTGGCACACAATGCTTTATTTGATATCAACGTTTTGAATAATGAAGATGTGGCGGTAGAAAAATACATTGACACTTTGCGCGTTACCAAACATCTAATTGATTGCGAGCGTTACGATTTGCAATATTTGCGATATTATCTTAATTTTGATTTGCCTCAGGCAACGGCTCATGATGCTTTGGGAGATATTTTGATTTTGGAAAAATTGTTTGAATATTTAAAAAATTTAGTTAAGACTAAATTAAGTTTAAATAATGATGATCAAGTTTTCAAAAAACTAATGGAATTGACCAATTTGCCAATTTTATTAAATACCATTTCTTTCGGCAAATATCGGGGCAAGACCTTCGAAGAGATTAATCGGATTGATTCTGGTTATTTGCAATGGCTTTATGACAGTGAATCTAAAAAAAATCAAAATGAACAGAACGAGTCTTTAATTTATACTCTCAAACAGCATTTGTATTTGGAAAAATTTTAATTTTAAATAAAAATTTTATGAAAAAAACAATTTTTGTGGCTATGCTTTTAACTTTGTTACTAAACGGCTGCACTCTATGGCAAGAATCTAGTGTGTCTCAGAAACCAACTGTATCGTCAACCAATCAAACTGCTTCGAATAATAAATTAGATCTAAGTAACCAGCAGTTAACCAAAGTACCGGAATATGTTTTTAACCGAATTAATTTGGAAGAGTTAGACCTTTCAAATAATTTATTGACCGGTGCAATTCAATCCCAGATTGGAAATCTAAAAAATCTTAAAGTATTAAAAGCTAATAACAATCAAATGACCGGTGTTCCCGCTGAAGTTGGCCAATTATCAAAATTACAGATTTTAGATTTGTCCAATAATCAACTCACAGGATTGCCTAATGAAATGGGTAATTTAAAAAATTTACAAACCCTGAATATTTCCGGGAATAACTATTCTGTTCATGATTTTGATGTAATAATGAAAGGTTTGCCCGCTAATGTAAAAGTTATTAAATAGACATAAAAAAAGAACCCTGGCCCCAGCTGCGAGAGTTCAAACATCCTCCATTTGTTGCCTAGATTGCCTGAAAAGCTATTATAAGGCAATAGCCGTCTTTTACCGTCGTCGTAACTTGAATTACCCCTTCCCAGGCGAGGTTCAAAGTGTCAAAACGGCGTTGCACGGTTTTCAGGTCGCGGCAGTTGAGCTGCTTGACATGATTGTGGTCACATTCACGTTCAGTATGACCATTGTTCAAGATATCAAGAATAATTGAATTCTCTTTCTCGAAGTATGGCTTCAGGTCATTTGGGATGGCCGCCAGCAGTTTTTTTGATAGATCGTCTCGCGAAGCTCTCAGCACGGCTAAACGCTTCGCGACTTCTTCGCGGTAGGCGATGATCGCACCTTTTTTCAATGTGTTCATTCAACTCACCCTCCTTTCGGTCGACATACGGTCAAGAAATCCAAAGATAATTAAAATTAGCATAGATTTTTATTTTTTGTCAATAATAATTTCAAAATATTTATGCCTAAAAAAGATTTTTACCAAGTTTCCCTAAAAATTATTTTAAAAAATAGCCAAGATGAAATTTTAATTTTAAACGGACATCCCCAGGGCAGTTTTGCCGGTTTTTATGATTTACCTGGCGGCCGGATTGATAAGGAAGAATTTACTTTGCCGTTTGAGCAAATTATCAAAAGAGAAATCGCCGAAGAAATTGGCGAAATTAAATTAATTATTGGCTCTAAGCCCGTGGCCATGGGTCGGCATCTGATTTCGGCCAACAAAACCGGCGCTAGCCAGGATATTCATATTTTGTATTTATTTTTTGAAGCCCAATTTATTTCCGGCCAGATAAATATTAGCCAAGAACACGACGGATTTGTTTGGCAAAGATTGTCCGAGAAAGATTTAGATCAGTTTTTTGTTTCTGGAATTTTAGAGGGCATGAAAATGTATTTGAGTGGCCACTAAAAAGTAAACAAAAAAAATCATCCCGCTTGCGCGGGATGATTTTTTCGTGCTATTTGATTGGTTTAGTTGGTTACGCGTTCCACGTATTCGCCGGTTTCGGTATTAATTCTGACCACATCTCCTTCTTTGACAAACAGCGGGACTAAAACTTCATAGCCGGTCTCAATTTCGGCCGTTTTCATTACCCGGCCGGAGGAAGAATCACCCTTAACCGCTTCCGGCGCGCTAGTAATTTTAAAATCCATTTTTGGCGGCAATTCAATATTGATCGGCTTTTCGTTGAATGAAGTCAAATTGACTTCGCAACCTTCTTTAAGATATTTGACCTGATCGCCCAGCTGATCTTTTTTAAAACTGATTTGCTCGTAAGTGGAATTGTCCATGAATGAATATTCATCATTGGCCGCGTACAAAAAATTGACTTTAGCATAAGACAAATCGCCGGTTTCAATTCTTTCGCCTGGTTTGAAATTATATTCCACGGTTTTGCCGGTGATTAAATTTCTTAACTTGGTTTGCATGACCGGCTTGCGTTGTTGCATTCTGACGAATTTGGCCAAAACGACTTTGTGCGGCTCATTGTTGTAAATCAAAGTCATGCCTTGTTTGATGTCATTTAAAGTTCCAAGGATTGCCATGGTTGATAATTATTTATTAGTAAATGGCATCAAGGCCATAATGCGGGCGCGTTTGATGGCAGTGGCTAATTTGCGCTGATGTTTGGCGCAGACGCCGCTTCTTTTGCGAGGAACAATTTTGGCATACGAAGAAACAAAGCGTTTCAAAGTCGTAATGTCTTTGTAGTCAATGTGTTTGACATTGTTCAGACAAAAGTAGCAATTTTTTGGTTTGGTTACAGTTTGATTTGGTTTAGGCATAATTGCTGATTATTGGTCTTCCGGCCGAAACCGGCCGGAAGACCACGTTTGATTATTTATTAAAAAGGAATATTTTCGACTTGGATTTCATCATCACCAATTGGCGCGTCCGGCTGAGCAAAATCTTCGGCTGAACTGCCGGAAGAACTGGCGCTGCTGCCGCCTTTGGTATCTAACATAATCATGTTTTCCGCAACAATTTCGGTTTTGTAATGCTTGACTCCGTCTTTACCTTCCCAGTCGCGGGTTTGTAATCGGCCTTCAAGGTAAACTTTGCTGCCCTTTTTCAGGTATTGAGCGCAAATCGTGCCGAGCTTGCGCCAAGCCACGATATTGTGGTACTCGACTTTTTTTTGTTTTTCACCATTGGCATCAGTCCAAACTAGATTGGTGGCGATGCTAAAAGTTGAGACATTTTGGCCGCTCGGAGTAGTTTTACTCTCCGGATCGCGAGTCAAATTGCCGATGAGCATGACTTTGTTGAGATTCATATTTTTTAAGTTATGATTTAGCGCGCCATATTGATTGTATGTAAACCTGGTTAACAATCAATAGTTGTTTTAGATAATGTTGCCATCTAAAATTTCGTCTAAGCGCTGATCTAAATCTTCAAGTTTAATTTTATCTTTTTTATTCTCTTCTTTCTTTTCTTCGGCAGCTTGAATTTCTTCTTTTTCCGCGCGTTCTTCGGTTAGCTTGGCCAAGCTCGGAGTTTCGAAATTTTTATTAACAATAGTATGGCGCAAAAGTTCATTCGTCATACCCAAATTTTTATTTAGTTCGGCTAATTTGCTGCCGTCTAAATCAAATTCATAAATCAAATAATAGCCTTGAAAGCTTTTATTGATTGGGTAGGCTAATTTTTTCTTGCCCAAGCTGTCTTCAGTAGTTACTTCGCCGCCAAATTTTTTCAATAAGTCTTTGACTTTGTCTTTAATCGGCTGCAGCTCGTCCTCAGTGTAGCTGGCGGAAACCAAGTAAAGCAATTCGTAGTGTTTGGTCATAATAAATGATTTTTTATTAAATTCTTAATTAATAATTTTCAAAAAATAAAACGCCGGATCTTTTCCTGGCGCAATGTTGAACAAACAGCTGAGCTGTTTGATGACACCTTTCCTTATCACCGAAATGGGATAAGGTTATAGCCGACAAAGCGGCAGGGAAAAGGCTTAGTTGTTAAGCAATCATAGATTATCACAATGGCGGTTTTTAGTCAAGATACCGTTGGAATTGACATATTACGCTATATATGCTATCATTAATTCAATAATTAATAAAGTTTTGTTTTAGCTTAGAGCCCGATAGTTTGATTTATTGGCAAGTGATTGCCCTAAATCAATATATTCAGCCAAGAGTTAGCAAAACAAAAGGTCAATTAAAATGAATAATGGAAATGATTTCGGTCAGCGCCCAATGGTTAAAGGTAACTGGACTTGTTCAGAATGTGGCGCCTCCATCACCGAATTGCCGTTCGAACCGGATGGTGATCGGCCGATCTTTTGCCGTGATTGCCACCGCAAAAGAAAACAAAACCGCCCAATGAGACGTTTCTAATACGACTCGTAGAAAAAAGACCGCGCCAGCGGTCTTTTTGTGTTGACAAGAATCGCGATTTTTGGTATTTTTTGATATGTGCCATTTTGAAAGAGCAGGTCTTTTCAGGTGGTACGAACCAGAAGACGAAAACCAGAGGGAGAGCCAAATTGAAAATTCGAAGCAGAAAGACTAAAGAGAGGCCAAAAAATGGCGATGGGCAGTCAGGCCTATCGCTTCTTTTGGTCGGGGCTGGTCTGGCGAATAATCCACGATACACCAGGACATTCGTAAGTTTTGGTTTTGAGTTAAGCAATGCTTTTACGGACATTCTTACTCAAAGCCAGCTTGACCACAATTGCTATGGCGGTTTGGTGATTACCGAGACCATGAGTCCGGAACCGAAGCGGAATGATTCCCAGGGCGGCCGTGAGGGCGTGCTGCGAATACTCCAGCACATCAAAGACATGCCCGATGATCGGCGTGTTCCCGTTTGGGTTTTGGTTACTGATGACCCTGACGAGGCCTGGAAATCATATTCCGGCTTTGATTTCGTCCAACAACTTTTTCCACTTCGCTGCGCCAATGCCATCGCCTTGGCCTTGGAAGTGAAAACGTGGTTTATTGATCAAACCCGGGAAAAGGAGGTCGAGCGTCATGCCAGCAACAGTCGCGGCTAACGGGGAGCGGCGCAAGCCAATAATTTTACTGGCGTACAAAGACGCCAAACAGGACGACTTGGTTGAGGTGTTTGCTGGGTGCGGATTTGAGGTGGTCGCGGTAGATACCGCGTTGGCTGCCTTGAACAGTATGGCTTTGTGTCAATTTGATGCCGCCCTTATCTCTGCGACTTTAGCTTCAGGTTGTGTTGATTCAGATAATTCGACCTGGGGTCAAAAGGCGACACGAAATGATACGCTCACTGGCGTCATTTTGGTTGCTCAGATGGCCAGTCTGAGTTTCAAGCCACAGGTATGGTTGCAGATTGAGCCACCGGGACCGGATTGTCTGGACAATTTGCTGGAGCTGCCTTGGATTAAAGAAATCAGCCAATCAGGCTTTCCTTGCCAAAACCTGGCGCGTAGGATTTCCCAACGCTTAAACCAGAAGCCCGCGCGGGCACTCGTACCCTAATCCATGACTTGAAGTCAAAACTTTTCGGCTGTCGTTTGCGCGATAGCCGTTTTTATTTTCCCATTTTACTGTTATAATTGTTTTATGCAATACGTCTTCATTTTAGGTCATAATCCAAAATTGTCAGCGGCTGAAATTATGGCCGTTTTGCCGGCGGCCAAAAAGGTTTTAGAAACCAATGCTTTTTTAATTTTAGAAAACGAAGAAATCGACTGTTTGGCGACTATGCGCCGATTGGGCGGCACGATTAAAATCGGCAGGATTATTGGTGACCGAGTAAAAAAAGAAATTTTAGTACAAGATTTGTTGGAAAATAAACCAGAAAATAAATTGAATTTTGGCATAAGTTTTTATGAAAGCAAACCTTGGAAATTGGGCATGGAGGTAAAAGCGGAATTAAAAAATGCCGGTGTCAGTTGTCGGTTGGTCGTTAGTAAAGAAAAAACTCTTTCCTCGGTGGTGGTGGCAAAAAATAAAGTTCAAGAATTTATGATTTTTGCCAACAAATATTTAGCCAAAACCTGTGCGGTGCAGGAATTTGAGGAATATGGCTTTAGAGACTACGGTCGACCGGGTCGCGATTTGGTTTCGGGTATGATGCCGCCGAAGCTGGCTAAAATTATGATTAATCTTTCACAGGTGCCAGTGGGCGCAGTTTTATTGGATCCGTTTTGCGGTTCCGGTACAATTATTCAAGAAGCTTTGCTTTTGGGTTTTGAAAATATTATCGGCTGTGATATTTCCGAGAAGGCGATTAGTGATACTGAAGAGAATCTAGCCTGGTTAGCAAAAAATTCAGAATTGGAAATTAAAGCCAAAGCACAAGTTTTTCAGGCCGATGTCCGGGATCTAGCGGTAAAAATCAAATCAGTTGATGCGATTATAGCTGAACCATTTTTAGGCCCACCGCTACGCGGGCATGAAAAATTATTCGAAGTTAAAAAAACTGTGGAGCAATTAAGTGAATTGTATGTTCAGGCCTTTGGTGAATTCAGAAAAATTTTAAGTTCCGGCGGCCGCATTGTTATAATTTTTCCTTCTTTTAGAATTGATAATCAAGTTTTAGAACTGCCGATTTTATCAAAAATTCAGCAATTGGGATTTACTCAAGTTAATCGGGATAAATTGATCTATAGCCGAGATACGCAAAAAGTTTGGAGACAGATTTATATTTTTGAATAAAATTTTTTAAAAAAAGAACTCCATTGGCGTGTAACGCTGACGGAGTTTTGTAATAACGAGCTATTAGTATCTGATGTTGAAGTTTTTGCGTTGATGCTCGACAATTGATCCGACTTGGTTTGTCATAGTTTCGGAAATCATTTTGCCGCAACGCATAATCTGATCGGTGTTGACCGCCGACGTAATCACTTCCTCAATAGTGGTGTAGCCGTGGAGGATTGACATCACCGCCTGCCAGGCCATCGGTTTAAACCCTTCCTGAATCGCCATTTGGCGCAAGTGATCCGTTTCGCTGGCGCCTTTCAGGGCAATGTGGTCCAGAATATTGGGCGAGGGAACAAATAGTTCCGGTAGTAAAGCGCGCTGACGAAAACCCCTTAGGCATTCGGCGCAGCCTTTGGGGTTGGCTTTACGTACGTAGATGACGGCATCTTTAACCACGGGAGGCGTTTGTCCGCCAATTAGCTCCACAATCAGCTCATTGCCAGGTATTGGCTCGCTGCATTTGGGGCAAACCGTGCGGATAAGGCGCTGTGACATCGTGGCCAAAAGTGCTGTAGCCAGAATGGCCGGGTTGATACCTAAACCCTGAAGACGGTTGACGACGCCGATGCTGTCCAAGGCGTGCATGGTCGTAAAAACCAGATGGCCGGTGTTTGAGGCTTGGATTGCCACTTCGGCCGTTTCTTGGTCTCGGACTTCACCAACAAAGATGTAGTCTGGGTCATGTCGAAGAAAGGATCTGAGACCGACGGCAAACGTGTAGCCGATTGATTCCTTTACCTCCGTCTGGATGACACCCGGCAAGTTAATCTCCGGTGGGTCTTCAATAGTCATGATTTTTACCGTTGGTTCGTTAACCTCACCAATCGCCGCATAGAGCGTGGTGGTCTTTCCTGAACCGGTTGGTCCGGCCAGAACAATTAAACCCTGAGGTTGGGTAATCAGCTTCCGAAACCGAGCGCAAACGTCAGGCAGACGAATGAGTTTGTCGAGCCTCTTTATCTTGCCGCGACTCTCCAATATTCGCAGAGTGATATTTTCTCCACCTCCGGTCGGAGCCAGAGTCGCCACTCGCAACTCATAATTACTGAGCTTGGCTTGAAAGCTGGCCAGGTCAGAATAGCGCAGGAAGAAATCCTGGTTAAAACAGATCTTGCTGTCTTGGGGAAGACGATGTTCCTCCAGCTTCATGTTGGTCATGCTCTTAATGGCGCCGACCAGGCGCACGTAGAATGCTTTTGGCAAAATATGCTTGGTAGTTTCCAGTTCACCTTGAATTCGGAAACGAATACGTGCCGCATTGCCAACGGCTAGTCGTTCACCTAGAGAGTTTTGCCAGCATTCAGGCAGGGGAAGGTTATCTCCAATCTCAAGGTGAATGTCGGTGGCTAAGGCGTCAATCGCCGTTTCTACCAATTCCACGAAGGTCCGAGCTGGTTGCGCCTTTTCCAAAACGCCGAGATACTCGCGGCGTGAATCCTGATCAAAAAGCAACCGGCGTTGGATCAATTCATGGAAGAGATCGGGAGGAATGATAATGAAGTTGCGAGGCGGGTTGTTCAGGTTTAACCCGGCCATGTTAAAGTAATCAGAAATGCTGTCAAAAAGAATTTCAGCCGATTGGACTTGGCCGTCTTCTTTATGACTGCAGAGGCCGATTAACCTAATACCCCGGTCATCGGCCAAAACAGGGAGTAAGCCACGATTGGTCATTGGGACAAGACCATCACGCTCAACGCCGACCACCTGGTCGCCGCCGCCTTCTTCAATTGCCCGAACCAGATGCTCAAGATCCAAATAGCGATCCTGCATCACAAAAGTTGTGAGGCCGGACTTATTGAGTTGTTCAACAAGTTTTTGGGCCTCGGCGAATTGAGCCGCCTTGATTCTTTGATCCATGATTTTCACCCTTATGGTTGGCGAGCCTTAACTCGTTTCATTGTCAATGGACAGGTATTTGAAACTAAGACAGTCGTTGTTCGAATAATTTGGCTTATGTCTTAGTTATATATCTTGCAATATTTTAGTTAAATTGTCAAAACAAAAACTGCGGCCGACGGTCGCAGTTTTTTAATACCTAACAGGAAACCCCGCACGAGGGAGGGCTTTTGAAGCAAAAGCCCGACTAAGTGCGGGGATGAATGTGCTTAGCACACGTAGTGTGCTAAGCTGTTAGCATGAGAATTCGCCAGCTAAATCATAGTGTTTATCAAGTCAATTATCATGTTGTCTGGGGCACAAAATACCGCAGGAAGATTTTAAAATATTACGTTAGGTCGGGATTAATCAAATGCCTTTATCAACTTCAAAGACAACACCCTGATATTACTGGCGAATTTTCATGAGTAGCGGAGCATAAGGAAACCCCGCCCGGTAGGGCGGGGAGGACGTCATTATAGGTATTTATAAAAAATTTACACGCCGACTTTAAAATGACAAACGTCTCCCGCCTCCGGTCGCCAAAGGCGACCTCCGGCGAGGCAAGCCAATTAATTACACGCTGACTTTGAAATGACAAACGTCGCCGTCTTGGATAATATATTCTTTACCTTCAGTCCTAATTAAACCTTTTTCTTTGGCTTTGGCCTCACCGCCAGCTTCAACAAATAATTTCCAGTCAATCACTTCGGCCTTGATAAAAGCCTTTTCAAAATCCGTGTGAATTACGCCGGCCGCTTGTGGAGCTTTAGTGCCTTTTTTAATCGTCCAAGCTCTTGATTCCGTTGGACCGGAAGTCAAAAAAGTAATTAAGTCCAAGGTTTCATAAGCTTTTTTAATCAGTCGATCTAAACCGCTGGCATCCAATTTTAATTCTTTTAAATATTCTTTGGCTTCCTGATCCGGTAACTCCGCCAACTCACTTTCGATTTTAGCTGAGATGGTGATATAATCGGTTTCCTGGAAAATTTTATCCTCATCAACATTCAAAACATAAATCATCGGTTTCATGGTCAGTAAATGCAAATCTCTAACCGCTTCTTTTTCTTTGGCGTCATCTAAAATTTCCGAAGCTAATTTACCCGCGTCCAAACCGGTTTTTAATTTTTCCAAAATCGGGGCTAACTCTTTGGCTTCTTTGACATTGCCGTGCAAGTCTTTAGCATTTTTAGAAATTCTTTTTTGCAAAGTTTGCAAATCAGCCAAAATTAATTCATAGTTTATAGTTTGTTTGTCTGATTCTGGATTAACCTGGCCATCAACGTGAACCACGTTGGGATCGGAAAATTGTCTGACGACTTGGGCAATGGCGTCGCATTCGCGAATGTTGGCTAAAAATTGATTGCCTAAACCTTCACCTTTGGACGCGCCTTTGACTAAGCCGGCGATGTCGACAAATTCAATGGTGGTAAAAATTGTTTTAGCGGAGTTGGATACTTTGGTTAACGCTTCCAGCCTTTCGTCGGGCACGGCCACCACGCCTACATTAGGGTTGATAGTACAAAAAGGATAGTTGGCGGCGTCAACCTGTTTTTTCGTTAGGGCTTTAAATAAAGTTGATTTACCAACGTTAGGCAAACCAACAATGCCGACCGAGAGTTTTGAACTCGACATATTGATTTAATTGATTTAAGGGTAAATAGCCTGATACTTGTAAAGTATGCCTTGTTCCTATGATTTTTTCAATAGTATTAAGCACAATCTCACGTTTAGCTGCAAATTTTAAATTTTTTAATACTTCCTTTGCCTTTTTAGCAAATATTTCCATCTCGTTATTATTTGGGGGTATTAGTTGATTTTGACCGACGTTATTATTGGCTTGAGCGATCTGAATTTCAAACTGGCTGATTTTTTGTCTGATTGGCGTCGTATAGTCCTTAAGCTGTTCTAAATCAAACACGCCTGCGCCATATGCCTTATTATATCTTTCTTCTTGTCCTTTAAGTTTGCCGACCTGCTCATTCAAAGAGTCAGTATCAATTAGCGTGGCTTGGGATTTAGTTTGCCTATTTTTAAACCAACGATTAGCTTGAGCAGTCATTAACGCAGGAGAACTCATTAGCGACGTTATTTTTTGCCAGACCAATTTATCCGCAATTATTGCGTTAATGCCTTTCTCTTCGCATTTGGGAGGTAGAGGAAAGCTTAAAGTCCTGTCGGTGCAACGATAATACAAATTGTGTTTGTTGGCATAGCCTTCTCCAGTTCGCTTTCTTCCGCAAGCGCAGAAAATTTTACCCGCAAGCAAATACTCATTTTTTTTATTTCGTTGGCATAAGGCAAAATTTGTTTTTAACTGTCGCCCTGCTTTTTCAAAGATTTCCTGAGAAATAATGGCTGGCACTGGAATTGTAATCCATTCTTCCCTTGGTTTCTTCCTCCGGCTGGTTTTTTTCATTTTTTTATATTTCTCGTGTTTGAGTGGTTTTTCGGGGACTACGGCATAAGAACTGCCCCAGCAGGCCTCTCCGATATAAGCACGATTACGTAGCAAGGTGCTTAACGTGCTGGTGCTCCAAACGCCCCTTTTGCTCTTACGGGGCTTTATTCCGGCCTCTTGCAGTTTTCTCACAACCGTCCTTAAGGTCAAACCTTCATCGGCAACCCACGAAAAAATCATTTTGACAATTGGTGCTTCTTCGGGGTTGATCTCATAATATCCGTGCTGGCCGTTTTGTTTGGGGATATAAGTATAGCCGTATCGTGGTTCGCTGACTAAAATGTGTCCATTTTTTACTTTCCGTAATTTGCCCAATCTAAAGCGCTCGGTTATTTTTGCCCTTTCATATTCAGCAAACAAACCCCTGACGCCGTGCAAAATTTTATCCTCGCTATTTTTGGGTGCGGCAACGGTAATAAACATTACTTCAATTCCGGCCTCAGCTAATTCATCCATAATCAACTCCTGATATGAATAGCGGCGAGCCAAGCGATCAGGGTCATAAATAAGTATGGCGTCCCATACTTTATTTTTTGCGTCTTGTCTTAGCCGATCAAGTGCCGGTCTTGCCAGAATGTCGCCGCTCCAGCCGTCGTCAATGTATTCTTCAACGATAGTATAGCCCCTTTTTTGCGCAAATTCTTTGAGCGAGATTAACTGGTTTTGAATTGTCTGTTGCTCCTCTTGGTGAGACGTAGACACCCTTGAGTAAGTGGCAATCAATCGGAATTGTTTTTCATTTATACTTTCCATTGCCTTATGTTTTATATTTATATTTGGCCATAAACTTTTTCACTTCAGATTTGGGAATACGCAATAAAGCCGTCCTGCCTTCTCCCAATTTATATCCTTTAAGACTGCCCTGTTTTAGCCAGCGCAATATAGTGCGGGGATTAACCCTGAAAAATTTTGCCACCTCTTCTAATGTGAGAAATTCCATATGTTTATATTATATACTTAATTGTCCATAGTTGTCAAATCACAGTTTTCTTTTAAAACCTCCTCAAAAAGAATATCAAAAGCTTTGTTCAAATTTTCATTATCTTCCGTTTGCTTATCAATAAATTCGTAGCTTATTGCCACTTGCTTTTGTTTAATTAGTTTTTTCTTTAAAGCCGGAATCATACCGTATTACGTTGCTTAGTGCCTATATTTTTAGACACCGGCGTATTAAAATTCAGGCCGAGCTCCTGCTGAATTATTGAGGTTATTCCAAATTGCAGCAAAATATGCCGATGAATTTTTACGTTATCTAATTTGCCCAGTGCCTGCCAGTCAAAGTGATTTTGCAGCTCGGTCAGTCGTTCGAGGTAGTTATACCAAGTCTGTCTGCTTTTATATCCTTTTAGAAATTTTTGGCGTGTTTCGGCTAAGCCGTTTTCTTTTAAGTCACCAATCAGTTGCTTGATCGTGGCCTTGGTTTGGATGTGCTTATAATGATTGTCTAAAAAGTTATCAATGACCGGCTGTTTTTCCAGCGACAAAATGATAATTTTTTGCAGGGGGTGATTAAAAATATTATCAACTTGATCCCTTAAAATTTTGTCCCAAATATCTTGTTTAAAAATATTTTCAAGTGTGGGGGTTAAACCATTGAGATATTTATCGAACTTCTCTTTGATTTTTCGGCTATTTTTTAAAGTCAATTCTATCCTTAAATTTTCACTGGCTAAATTCCCATCAATTTCAAACTTTCCTTGGCGCATTAAGTCAGCGATAGCCTTTTCTTCTTGGCATTCGGCATTATTTAATATTTCCCTGGTCTTGTCATATGCTTTAAACGTTTCATATCTGGTGCTATAAATTACTTCTTTTCCGCCGTGTTTAAAATCGGAAAAATCAACCAATCTCTGGGCGGTGTTGGCTTTATAGTCAAACGGTTTTAAGACTTTTAAGGTATTATTGACGGAGCAAAAGCCAGTGAGGTTAATATTTTTACCAATGGCTATAAGCGACGGTTGGCAATGCCTTATTTTTATCGAATATACTAAAGACCCCAGATCACCGATGCTTTTGCAAAAATCTTTAATGCCGCACACAAGCTGATCAAACTGGCCTTCTTTAATTTCAATAATGTTATTACCATTGATTAGTTTAGGAGCGGAAAACTCAAGGCAAAAATAAAACTTTTCGGAAAATTTAAAATCCGGCTCAACCCAAAACCTTGGCACGTAAAGGCCGAGGGCTTTTTGCTTTTCTCGCCAAGCTTTATTTATCCAAACTTCCTTGCCCCATACTTTATCGCAAAAAAAAGATGAATCGGGGTTAGTGTATGGAAATTTTAGTTTAATCGTATCCATTGTCGGAGGGTCAAGTCTTGAGCCATTGCCCGTTTCAGCGACCCTCCAAGGAAACCAAAACAAGGCAATGACCCAAAACTTCTCAAAATTAAAAATAATCGTAGCTTATATGTTACGATTATATGACCCTTATTGATTGTTAAAAATAGAGGTGAGAAAAGTGAGAAAAGTGAATTTTAGTTTTCCTTCCAAATAAAGCGTTTTCCCTTATTGTAAATGGGAAAAAATTCACCTTCTTTCACCTTGAGTTTTTCCTTGAGACCATTGATCGTATCCCTGACATCTTTTTCGCTTTTAAACTTATGCTTTTCAATGGCAATCTGTGAGTTGCAATTCTCTTGAATTTCTTTTAAATATACAGGAGTATTTTTTATAGAATTTAAATAGCCAAGCAAAACGTTAGTTTTCTTGCCAAACTTAAAAGTGGCTTGAATGTCCCGAAATTCGGCTAATCCATTTTCGGGGAAAAAAGATAACTTGGTTAAATTTACTGGAGATAT
The DNA here is from genome assembly GCA_041663485.1 of Candidatus Buchananbacteria bacterium. Classification (GTDB taxonomy): domain Bacteria; phylum Patescibacteriota; class Patescibacteriia; order Buchananbacterales; family UBA6539; genus 02-FULL-45-11b. Next base: position 20,842 of record JBAYMO010000005.1, read on the forward strand.
TTGGGCGGGCTTACTCTGGCTTATGTATCTGAGCATATAATTATGAAACCTATCCAAATAAGAGGCATATTTTGATTTATCAAAAAAATGATATTTTACCTGCGCATATTTGTCGCCACGAATTTTATCCATCTCACCAATTAGCATATTAAAATTCCAGCTATCAAAAAATGACTTTTTATCCTCGGATAATTTTTTTCTTTCCTCGTTCTTTTGCGTAATAGCTAAATGCACGAGAGCAAGATTATTCCAAGCTCCCCATATTGAAGTTTGTTTTTGCTCTTCAAATTCTTTACTTTTTTCAAAATAAATTGGTAGGGTTGCTGAATAAACATATTTTTTTATTACTCTGGGCTCGTCCTTGTAAAATTGCACAAAATCCGTCAGCAGGTCTGAACGGTCACTATTTTTTAAAAAGCTGATAATGTCTCCAACTGAGTCGGCAAGTTGTTCGGCCTTAGTCTGGGTGCTAATTACTCTGTTATTTATGCTGTCATCTATCTCTCTTAGACACTCATCCGTCTCGGGTGATTTAATATCATTGTCTGCTAAAATCTTGATCAATCTGTTGGCGGCTTCAATTTCTTCGGCAACCGCCTTGTCGTGCAGTAATTTTATATCGTTCTGAAGCTTTATTCTCTGGGATACAATGTTCTCTTTGACGATTTGATTAAAAACAGGGGTTTCATTAACAAAACTGACATAATCGGATATGCCTAAGAAAAAGTTAAATTCATTGTCTTGAGAAATCGCAGATTGGTAGTATTTTTCCAAAAGGTCAATTTCGTTCATATTGGAGGGTCTTAATCGAGGTTGAAATTAAGGGGCGTTAATGATATAATATTAGTAATAATTTAGCCAAAAATCAAGCCCATATGTGCCAAGACAATCAATGGAGAGAGGGTATAATAAACGATAGAATTATATTCTATGAATAATGAGTTGCTCAACTTTATTAAATATTGCCTTGGTTATGTAAAGTTAACCAGGGAGCGCACGGCATTAGCGCAGCAAAAATATTCTGTTAACATACCAACCGAATATTTTGGATTACTTGGTCTTTTAAATGGGGATGCCGACGGAAAAATCGCAGAGTTAATTGACTTGAAAACTTTTTATAAATTCGATCCCAAAGATGTGCCGGAAGAAGATTTAGAAAATTATGAAAAAGAGAAAGAACTGGCAAATAAAATAGAAGATATTTACAACAAGAATCGTAATGATCAATACACAAAACAAATTATTTTAAGCTTTGGATATTTTGAAATCGAGATACCCATTGAAAAAAATGATGACGTTGTTGCATTGGGAGAGCCAGAGGATGATGAAGAAGAAAAACCAATAAAAACCAAAATTGATCGATACCCACTTTTTTCTTTGCCTGTAAAGATTGAGCAGGAATTTAACAAGAAATCTGGGGCTAAAGAATATTCTATTTATTTTGTTGATCCTGAAGTTCAAGTAAATATTGGAATGCTGGAGCCGATCCTCGGTGAAGACTTATACTTTCAGCTCTTAGAAGAGATGGGAAGATATGAGATTGAGGGACAACTAACGCTGCCTATAACTGACTTGAAAATTTTTCAAGACATTTGGCATCAGATTAAGGCGCAACTGCGCTTAAAAAAAGCAAACTTTGATGAACAATCTTTTTCTCTTGAAGAAATTAAAGTTGCGTTAAGTCCGAAAGCAAATTACTTTCTTGCCGAAGATTTAGCAAGGCTTACACAACTGACCGAAGAAGAACTTTCTAAAACTGCCCTGACAAGTTGGGTGCAGGATGATGAGCTAAACATAGAAAGCGAAGCTCCACACGAAAAAGATTTATATTTTCCATTTCTTTACGACAAATATCAACTTTCAACACTTTCAATTCTTGGAAATAAAGGATCAATTATTCAGGGGCCACCTGGAACTGGAAAATCAGAAACAATTTCAAATATACTTTGTCATCTCGCTGCCACAGGTAATCGAGTTCTTTTTGTTAGCCAAAAAGCCCAAGCTCTTAAGGTAGTAAAAGATAAATTGAAAAAGCTAAATGTAAAATATCTCTTTGGTTACTTGCCTAATCCAAATTCTGCACAGATTGGGGAAGAGGATGAAGCAGATGGAATTGCACCCCAATTGAGCGCCCTTGGGGCCCATATTGAGAAACTTGGCTATAAATTCAATGCGAGGAGACATTTAGTTGAATATAATGGAGGTAATATTTCAATGCCGGCGATCGATGAAATTGTTGCTGTAAAAGAAAAAAATTGTAATGCTCTTAATGATGTTATAGCTATTCAAAGAATTATTTATAATTTACAAAAAGAGTTGATCCAATTAAAAGATTATGACGTAAATATTTCCGATCTTGAATGTTTTGCAAATAACTGTTCTTCTGTCATTTGGCAAAAAATAAAAAACTCTAAAAAAGAAATAAAGATGCTCGAGGGCGTTATTCAGAAATATCACAAAAGTAAAGAAAAAAAAGAATATGATGCGATTTTTCCAAGCCTGGACTTAAATGGCGAAAATTTTTCAGTTATAATTGCGAAAATTTATGACGATATTTCAAAAACTGGTTACGATCGGCATTCAAACGTTTTCCGTAAAATAAATAATGTTAGACGTAACATTCGGCTCGGAGGTTTTCGTCAGAAATTACCACGCGAGATTGTTGATTACGTTGATAAAATTTTGGCGAGCAATATATCAAGAAATGAGCAAGCAAAAACAATTAAAAATTTTTATGATTATTGTTGCTATTTCGAGAACATCCAACATTTAAAAAATAATGCTGATATTTTACTACACGAACTTGATACTTGCGGCGTATCTGACAGCCAATTTGAAATTTTAGATAGTATAATTGGAGAGGTCGACGGTGAAAATTTTGAAGAAATAAAAAGAAAGATTCTACGAGTTAATGAGATAAAAGTAGAATTAAAAAAGTTGATAAAAACAGAAAGCATAAATAAAATTTCATCGGCATTAAAAAATGCCGAACAAGAACGAATTAAGCGTGTTGGTAATTATATTCAAAATATTATTAACCAGGGAATTATTGAAAAATGGAAAACAGGCATAACAATTAAACAAATAGTAAGAAAACTTGCAAGCGCTTTTGGAAAATCAAAAAAAGCTTTTAAAACATTTGATAATCTGCGCAAAGATGTAAATAATTTTAATGCCATTTTAGACTTAATCCCAATATGGATTATGGAACTTGATGACGCAAGTCGTATTATTCCACTTGAGGCTGGAATTTTTGATTACGTAATTTTGGATGAAGCCTCCCAATGCAATGTTGCCTATACTTTGCCAGTAATGTATCGAACTAATAGAGTTTTATTTGTGGGTGATAGTGAGCAGATGCGTGATAGCACAATAATGTTTAAATCAAATCGTGTTTTTGATGAGTTAGCTCGTCGCTACCAAATACAGGAAGAAAGACAAATAAAAGCGACTGGCTCAGCGGTTCAGTCCGTTTTAGACATAGCATATAAACGAGGTTTTATGGACAGGCCTCTTCGATATCATTATCGCTCCCCATCTGAGTTAATTGGCTTCAGTAACGATTATTTCTATAAGCCAAAAGGCAAGGAATTGATTCCAGTTAATAGTAATTATTTGACTTATGGGGACACGAATCGCGTAATGCTTATTCATGAAATAAAATCTGACTGGAATGATGAATTTTCTGACAATGTGAATGTGGCCGAAGCCAAGGCGATATTAGATCTTTTCATGGAATTACGTAGTGACACCCGTTATAGTGATAAATCTATCGGCATTTTATCATTTTTTAATGCTCAGGCAACATATATTCGAGACCTGTTTGAAAAGGCTGGATTAAAAGAAGAAGAAGACAACTACAAGGTAAGTATAATCGAAGGCATTCAGGGTGATGAGAAGGATATTGTAATTTATTCTTTTGTGATAAGAGCGCAGCAGCAAAAAAATAAATATGTTCCCCTTACTGGTGAGGGTGGTGATATTCGAGGTGATATCAACAAAGGGAGGGTTAATGTCGCATTTTCAAGAGCAAGGCTACAGGTTCACTGTTTTGTAAGTTTATCCATAAAAGAAATGCCGGAAAAAATTTGGCTTAAGAAATACCTTGATTATGTCGAAAAAAATGGGGAGATTAGTTTTTATGCTACAGATCTTAAACCATTTGATTCATATTTTGAAGAAGAATTTTTTAATCTTTTAAAAACCAAACTCAAAAAAGGTTACAAAATTCAAAATCAAGTTGAAAGTTGTGGTTTTAGGATTGACTTTGTTGTTAGCAATACAAATAGTGGAAAACGTATTGCGGTTGAATGTGATGGCCCTTGTCATTTCAAGGACGAAATAGATGAGGCATACGGTATTCATGTTGAAAGCGATGAAGAAAGACAGCGCGTTCTTGAGGCTGCAGGTTGGAAATTTTGTCGCATAAAATATGCCGATTGGATTGATAAAAAGTTTAATCGTGAAACCATTGCTGAAGTATTGGTCGATTTGTTAAAATAATTCTGGATAAATAATCAGGTAATTATTTATGAAAAATATAACCGCAACTGATTTTTATGATTACACTCAATGCAAACATTTAGTATACCTCGAAAAAAACGGAGACCTCTCATTAAAAACCAAGGTCTCTGATTTTGTAAGAATGCTCTGGTATAGAGGCATCCAGCACGAGGAGCTGATTATAAAATATTTACTTGAAACTAAAAAAGATAAAACATTTGCAGAAATCAGTAAATCAAAGCCGGCTGGCAAAACAACTTTTGATGAAACTTTGGAGCTGATGAAAAAAGGGATTGACTACATTTATCAAGGTGTTTTAATGGACGGCAATTTAATCGGCCGTCCTGATTTATTAGAAAAGGTTGAAGGCAGCTCGAATTTTGGTAATTATTATTATATTCCGGTAGATGTTAAAGCTGGCCGAGGGTATGAGGGAGATGATTTTGACGAAGGTAAAATTAAGAAAACTTACAGCTTGCAACTGACTTTTTATGCCTTACTGTTAGGTAAGGTTCAGGGCTTTAGTCCCCAGTTTGGCAAGATATTTAATATTGATGGTCAATCGCTCGAATATAATTTAAATATTGAAGACGACAGCTTTAAAAAAATATTTAACGAAATTAAGCAGATGTCCGAGGGTAAAGAGTTATACCAACCGGTAATTGGCGGAAAGTGCGGAATGTGCCAGTGGAAAAGCGTCTGTAAAAAATGGGCGGAAGATAATGATGATTTATCCTTATTGTTTTATGTTGGCGAAACCAAATATGGCATACAACAATACGGGGTTGATAATATTGATGAATTACTAAAACTATCCTTGGATGAGTGGCTGGATAAATTACCCCAAATTAAAAAAGAGGGATATTTTAAAGGCATTGCTGAAAAGAGTTTTATCAATATTTATAAACGAGCATTGGTTCATAAACAGGGTAAGGAAGTAATTTATAGTCAAATTGACTTTCCTAAAGGCAACCGAGAAATTCATTTTGATATAGAAGACGATCCGACGCAAAACATTGTTTATATGTATGGTTTTTGGATTAGAGAAAATGGCAAAGAATACTATAAAGCCATTTTAGCGGAAACCTTAGATGACGAAGAAAAGGCCGCAAGGGAGCTTTGGGATTTTTTGAAAGAAAATCAAGGCACTCCGATATATCACTATTCCCATCACGAAAAAAGCACCCTTAAGAGGTTGCAGGAAAGATACAAATTAGACGCTGACGTATTGAATCAGTTTATTGCGGACACGTTTGATTTATACGAGGCGATCAAAAAAAATACGGATTTTCCGCTTCCAAGCTACGGTCTGAAATCAATCTGCCATTATTTAGGCTTTAACTGGTCAGCAGAAGACGCAGGTGGCGCTAATTCCATTGAATGGTATTCACAATATTTGAAGGGAGACAAAAAGATGATGGATAAAATTTTGAAGTATAACGAGGAAGATTGCAAGGCAACAGCTTTTTTGAAAGATTATTTGATTAACAGATAATGATTCCTTTTCAAGAAAACAGTTATCATATACTGGATAATAACCCACTTAGTAGGGTTCGTTTTTATATTAACGAAAGATATGTGTTTACCATAGGTGTATACAAGAATGAAATGGGATTTTTTGTTGATTTTCCAAAATTTTCAAAATGTAGTTCAAATTTAGATAATATATCATTTCCCGCCGGTGTGATGAAAAATCATAACATTACAATTAAAAATCAGGAAGGTCTCAAATTCTGCCCAAAGTTATCATTTCACGAATCAGGCTTTGTGCTGTTTAGTAAAACCAGACATTTCTTTAATAAGATTATAGTTAGAAATCAACCGGTAAATTCAATTTATGAACATTGGGGTGAACATATATTTACATTGATGATGCAACGCATTGATTTATTGGAAAAAGAAGAAATTAAAATCCATAAAAAAACATCTTTTACAAATAGAAAATTTGGCGAGATTCCTCCTGCCGTTAAGTTTATTGGAAATTTATGGAATGAAGATGACTTAAAGGAGTGTTTCCCTAATTTTGGTAGCGCCCGATACCTCAATAGGCCTATTGTATGGGCTAATAATGTTGAAGATGTTGTGGTCATTTTCAAATTTAGCCATCTATCAGACAAAGAACCATTATATTTGACTATCCGAACACAAGCAATAGACATCTTAGATAAAAATAATAAGGACTCAGTTATATTATCAATAATGGCTGGGTGGAATGCAAAAGAAATGGATGATGTGAATGCTAACCCAAAGTTTATAGGTTTGATAGCAAAAAAATAATAAATAAAAAAGCCTCCTTACGGGGAGTGTTTTTTATTTAAGGCCGTTTAGTTGTGGAGTGGACAATCCTGCCTTGTTCGTTTCGTGCTGTGATGACTCGCCCATATTGAGGAGCAGGCATCTTAATCACAAAGTAAAATGGTATTAACTTGTCATTATCTTGGCTTATTGGATGTCGGTTTGTGTTCACGCTATGCCAATAGAAAATGACATGAGATATTGTTATGAAATAAGCATTGATATTCTAGCAGGCTTTAACATTTTTTTCAATCTTTTTTGAGTTGACATTTTTGTTCTATGCCTGTTAGGGTATATCTAGGATCACGGTTCTTTTCAACTCTGGAGGGCATGAAGCGATGGCGGACAAGACGAAATTTCAGGCGATATTGTTGGTTGGGCCGACTGGGGCGGGCAAGACGCCGCTGGGACAGGTTTTTGAAGAAAAGGGTCTGGATGGCCGAAGATGTTTCCACTTCGATTTTGGCGCCCAATTGCGTGGGGTGGCTGAAGCCGGAAGCAGGCAGAATGTTTTGAACTCATATGATGTCGGAGTGGTGAGGCAAGTGCTGCACTCGGGCGCTTTGTTGACTCCTGGGCAATTTCCAATTGCCAAAGCGATTCTGTGTGATTTTATGGCCAATAAGGGCGTGACGGACAATGATGTGATTATCCTTAACGGTTTGCCACGGGATGTCAGACAAGCGATCATAGTGTCACGGATTCTGACTGTCAAATCGATAATCTTTCTGCGATGCTCACCTTTGACTATTGTGGCCAGAATCAGTAGCAACTTGGCTGGCGATCGGACTGGCCGAATTGACGACGGGATTGAGTGCGTAACTCAAAGGCTCAAAATTTTTTTTGAAAAAACCGCGCCGTTGTTGGGGCACTATCAGCAGCAGGGCGTGTCAGTAACCACTTTGCCCGTTGAGTTTGAAACAAGCTCGATGGACTTGTGGCAGTTACTTAATGACAGTCCAATGACTCTGTTTTGAGTTTGGCGAATTCAGCCGGTTGAGTATTTATACGGCTGATTTTTTTTGACTTTTTAGGCCATTTTTGTTAAAGTTTATTTCGGAAATCAGTCTTTTCCAATAGGAGGAAGAGACTTGTTTTTTTGACAATATATATGGCAATAAAGTCGGGCGAATGTGACGCCCCGATTATTGAGTCGGCATGCAACTTGGAGGATTTTAGAGATGAGTAAGGATGGTTATGAGTCGCCCCTGGGTGGGCGGTATGCGTCGAAGGAGATGCAAGGGTTATTTTCCGACAATCAGAAGTTCGGCGGACATAATGGCTGGCGGGGAATTTGGTATTTCCTCGCCTGCGCGCAGCAGGCACAAGGCATCAGCCGTATCACAAACAAGATGCGTGAAGAGTTGCTTGAGCATCTGTATGATCCGATCGATTACGCCCGTGCGGCCGCAATCGAACAGGAAATCCGGCATGACGTCATGGCTCATCAGCGGTTATACGGCGAGGTCTGTTCGGAAGCAGCCGGTATTATTGCTCTTGCGGCAACGAGCTGTGACACCACTGATAATGTCGAGTTGCTGATTATGCGCAAAGGCTTGATCCTGATCAGCCAGGGACTTGCCAGAGTTATTGATCGGTTGAGTCGGCAGGGTGAGCGGTACAAGAATCTGGCGACACTGGGCAGCACTCACTATCAGAATGCTGCCATTACAACCGTTGGCAAGCGTATCTGCATGTGGGCCCAAAACTTCCTGATGGACCTGAAAGACGTCGAAAATCTCATCAACACGATGCGTCTGCGGGGATTGAAGGGAGCGACGGGAACGCAGGCAAGCTTTCTGGAATTGTTCGACGGCGACGAAGCCAAAGTGTTGGCGATGGAACGTTGTTTTGTCGATGCCCTCGGTTTCGACAAAGTTTTCACGATTACCGGCCAAACCTATCCGCGCAAGGTGGACAGTCAGATCATGGCGGTGCTCAGCCGCATTGCCCAAAGCGCCAGCAAGATGGGCTTTGATATGCGGCTCTTGGCTCACGACAAAGAAATGGAGGAACCGTTCGAGTCCACGCAGGTTGGGTCGAGTGCGATGAGCTGGAAACGCAACCCGATGCGCGACGAACGCGCCTGCTCGCTCAGCCGGCTTTCCTTGGCCTTCTCCCTCGTTACCGAGATGACCGAATCGGTCCAATTTCTTGAGCGGAGTCTCGATGACAGCGCCGCGCGGCGAGTTGCCATTCCTGAGTCGTTTCTGTCAGTCGACGCGATTTTGCGGATCATGCAGAACGTCAGCGAAGGCCTGGTCGTCTACCCGGCCGTGATCCGTCGGCGGCTCGATGAAGAACTGCCGTTTATGATCATCGAGAAAATTATCGTTGAGATGGTTAAGGCGGGAGCGAATCGTCAGGAATGTCACGAGAAGACGCGCGTTCATTCGCAAGCAGCCGCGACTGCTTTCAAACTCGAAGGCAAGCCCAACGATTTGTTGGAACGGATTTTGGGCGACGAATATTTCGCTCCGATTCACGACCGGCTTGCGGCCATGTGCGACCCCAACTTGTTCGTTGGTCGGGCACCACAGCAAGTCGATCAGTTTTTGCAGGAAGAGGTTGGGCCAGCCCTTGAGCCATATCGGGCAATTCTCGAAGGTTTAGCTCAGCTTTCAGTGTAGGTCTCATCAACTGGTGCGGTCGCCAATTCCGGCGCCGTTTACCCAAGGAGAACGAACAATGAATCAGAAGTGGTGTTTGGCGAGTGTAACGGACAAAACCGGACTGCCGGAATTCGCGGCATTCTTGTCCAAGCGTGGCTGGAAGTTCATCAGTACCGGCGGTACGGCCACGTGTCTGAAAGGTGTGGCCGGCGTGGAAGTGGTGGAAATGGCCGATTGGTTGACCAAGAGTTTTGTCGTCCAGACCCAGCACGCCGATATCTTGGATCCGAACTTGAGCGTCGAAGACGCTATCAAAATGGTGGCCAGTAATCTGGGCTTTGGCGAAATGTTCGGCGGTCGGGTCAAATCGCTTTCGCGAGAAAAGTCCGCCGCGCTGCTGTCGAAATCGTTGTCCGAGGATCAAGCGACGTTCGCTCGTTTGGGTATTGAGCCGATTGACATGTTGATTGTCAACTACTATACGCTCAATGCCGCCACGCAAGAATCCAATGCGACGATTTACTCCGTCATCGAAAAGATGGACATTGGCGGTCCGACGGCGACACTGGAAGCCATTAAAGGCGACCGGATCGTCCTTTGCCAGCCGACGGATTACGCAACCGTGAAGATAAATATGGTTGCTAACAATGCCGACGATATCACGCCAGCGCTGCGTGCCCATCTTCGCCGTACGGCCGCGCGTCTGGTGGCCAGCTATTATCAGCCGTTGGCCGATTTTCTCGAATCGAAGTAAGTCGTTTCAAGGAGGGGTTTATCACACGGCCGATCATTCGTAACAACGTTTGACTCGGCCTTTTTATTTTTTGAAATTAAATATTAAAAATTTTTGGTGATATGGGTTGAAGGCGTTGCCAAGCTATTGGCTCACTACGGTCTAATTGACAAAAACGTATTATTTAGTTAAAGTATTTATGCAATTATAGTCTTTTCCTGGGGAGGGAGAGACTTTGTTTTTTGACAAAAATTAGGTTTTACTCTGAGCCAGAGTGTTTCTGGATCAGTCAACATAGTCTTGGCTAAAGGACACTGGGTTCTAAGCCAAAATAGAGGAGCAAGACTTCAATGGCGACGCAGGGAAACAATGGTCCCAGGATTCTCTTTATTTTGGGTAGTAAGTCGGATCGCGATAAGGTTGGACCGGCTTTGGAGCTGGTTAACCGCGTCGGGGTGGAATATGACACGGCAGTTATCTCGGCGCACCGAGATTTGCCGGAACTTATGGAAATGATGGAGATTATTCCTACCACCGCGGTGAAAGTGGTAATTGCCGTGGCCGGCATGGCCGCGGCTTTGCCCGGCATTGTCGCGGCCGGACTCAAGGGTAAGGGTATTCTGGTGATTGGCGTGCCTTTGTCCAGTTCGGTTCACCCCGACGGACTCGATGCCCTGTTCTCGATTACCCAGGTGCCTGCCGGTTTGCCGCTAGTGTGCGCGGGCGTGGATGCGGCCGGTGTAATCAACGCGACTTTAGCCGCACTGGAAGTCATGGTTATGACCGGGGATTGTGAACAAAACCTGTTGCTTGAGGAATATAGCCGGAGGAAAGAGGAGAAGCCGGTCGTGTGGCCGGATTCCATTCCGCGGCCAAACATGGACGAGAAGAAAGGAAACTGAACACTATGGAGGTTCTACGCGAAACCGATTGTCCCGGGCTTGGTCAAAAGAGACAAGGCAAGATTCGGGACATCTACGATCTGGGGGAACACATGTTGATTGTGGCCCCGGACAGGCTTTCGGCTCTGGATGTAGTCTCCCCTCAACTGGTACCCGAGAAGGGTCGAGTCTTGACGGAGATGTCGGCGTTCTTCTTTCAACGGTTCAGAACCCGATTCCCCTGGCTCAAGACGCATTTCGTTACCATTGAATGGGACGAGATCGCGGTTAGGTACCCGAAGGTGGTTCAATACGCCAACCAGCTTAAGGGTCGTAGTACGTTGGCCGTGAAAGCCGACAGCGTCTTTCAAATTGAAGTTGTGCCACGTGGTTATTTGTTCGGCACAGCCGAGAAAGACTACAAAGCCAACAACGGCGTAGTCTGCGGTATTCAGTTACCGCTGGGGTTGAAGACAGCGGAACGCCTGCCCTACACAATTATCACGCCTTCGACCAAGGCTCCTCAAGGCGAGCATGACGAGAATATTTCGTTTGAAGAAGCGATGCGGCGTGGTCTGGTCAACGGCAAAGAAGTCACCGCCATTGCCGCGACTTCGACACTGCTGTATGAAGATGCGGCGAACTATGCCAAAGAACGCGGCATCTTGCTCTGCGACACGAAGTTCGAGTTTGGGCTGAAAAACGGCGAGATCATGCTCATTGATGAAATTGATACGCCCGATTCATCGCGCTTCTGGCCGGCGGATCAGTGGGTGCTGGGTCAAGAACCGCCCAGCCTCGACAAGCAGCCCGTGCGTGATTATCTGCACGCGCAAAAAGCGGCCGGCCTCTGGGATGGCCAATCCAAGATGCCGTCACTACCCGATTCGATTATTAAGCAGACAACCGCTCGATATTTGAAAGCGCTCGAAATGCTCTGCGGCAAAGCCGCATAAAGAATCAATCAGGAGGTATTACGACCGGGTCTAACTCACAAGGTTTGCCCGGTCGATTTTTTTTGACTTTTTTATCATTTGGCACTACGCTTTTAATGTATGACCTTAAAGCCTTATCAGAAAAAAAGAAAGTTTCAAAAAACACCCGAGCCCGCGGGCGAGCCAAAAATTAAAGGCAAAAATCGATTTGTCGTGCAAAAACATTCAGCCTCGCATTTACATTATGATTTTCGTTTGGAACTGCCGGAAAAAATTAATCAAGGGCAAGTCGTTTTAAAATCTTGGGCTGTGCCTAAAGGTGTGCCCTTGACCGCGGGTATAAAGCATTTGGCCGTGGCCGTCGAAGACCATCCGGTTGATTATCTTAATTTCCAAGGGATTATTCCCCGGGGTAATTACGGCGCGGGCCAGGTTGAAATTTGGGACAAGGGGAAATTCAAACTTTTGGATTTTTCTCCCAAGTCTTTAAAATTTTTGCTAACAGGTAAAAAGCTCAAAGGTATTTATGTTTTATTTAGACTGCAAAAAAATAACTGGGTGATTTTTAAAACCAAAACTCAAAAATAGAATTCATGAAAAAATTATTTTTATTTTGTACAATTTTTTTACTCACCGGCTGCCAGGTGGTTGATCAGATGACCGGACTGGCCGCGATTGAACAGAAAAAAACCGCGGATAAAGCTTTAGCTCAAGTCAAATGCCAGGAACTTTGTCAGGTTGAAATGGCTGATGGTAAGGATTTGAATCTGGGTCCATGTTTGAGCAACAAAATTATTAATGACTGGGTTTGCGACGTAGCTCATAATCCGCGCGAGACAATTGATAATAAAAAAGAAAATCAATGCTCAGCCTTTAGTACCGGCCAGGCCCATCATTTTGTGGAAGTTGATGGTAATTGTAATTTAATTAATACCAATTAAATTTTTAAGATAAATTAAATAAAAAGCAACCCCGATTCCTTATGGTTTCGGGGTCGTTGGGTTCTCTTGGTGATCAGCGGCGAACTACCGTTTTCTGGATACGATACTCCGCGCATTATTTACCATCGTCAAATGCCGCATGCGGCATTTGGAGGCGATAATGGCATTTTCTACCTGCTGACGCGAGTAGAATGTATGGCCGAGTATTATCAGCCCCGCTGCTGCCAACACCAGCGGCACGAACACGAAAACGATAAGAGGCGTCATAACGGATCTCCTTGCATCTTTTTGGGATGCCAGTTCAAGTTTGCTGTTCAAAACATGGCGGTTGCCGTACTTGGATTAGCGCGTACATTAGATGCACCTGAATATCCGGGTGTTTGGCAAACCGACAAAGAAACCATTCTTGGCGCCTGTAGGACATGGTTTGCACCATGCTTTCTGCCAGCAGTTGCACGGCCTGCGCGTAAAAACCAGGATCGGTTTTTAGCAACCCATGCAGCAATGTTATCATGGCTGGCGCCAGACAACGATCGGAGAATTGAACGTTAGCCAGGTTGATGTAGTTGGTCAGCCCAGCATTTGTACTTTCAATTCTGGCTACGCCGATGTCTTTTAAATACTTCGACATCGCGCGGTAGTATTCACGCTTAATCAACTGCGCCAACTTCATGTTGACACGATGGCGCTTGATTAAGAAGTTGATCAAGCGGCCGAAGGCAACGAGCGAAAAGAGCGCGATTGCCGCCACAATAACCAAGCTCACCAAAAAATCGTTGTTCATGTCTGAACCCTTTCTTGCATCTTTTGATGCGGTCGTGCGCTAATGCGCCTACTTACCTTGGACGCGCAGTTCGGTCAATTTGGTGCGAAGCTGATCCAGAATTTCCTTCGCGCCGGGGTGATTTTTTCGATAATCGTCGTCATCAACGAGCTGTTGCGCGAAATCGAATAATTTCGGAAATTCCAGACCCAGAATTTCCGCCAATTCCCTGCCGTCAGGAAATTGATTGCCGGCGTCTTTGTAGAGTGCTTCCAGGAAATTCCAGACTAACGCGATATCCATTGTGTCCCAAAACCATGACATAGTGCTTGTAACCTTTCTTGTCTTGTTTTGACCATAGACCGTGGTTGCTGTAACAACGTTTTATACTAGCATATTTATCCGTGTTTTTCAAGTATTTGCCCTAATTAATAACCCCAGCCTTTAGCTGAGGTTAAAAATCTATTAACTAGCCCTATAAATTATTACTGATGGTTTTTAGCCATTTCGTAGACATTGTTTAGAAGCATCACCACTGTCAGCGGACCAACACCACCCGGTACGGGCGTGATATAAGAGGCGATTTCAGCTACGGCTAAATCAACATCACCAGTCCATTTATTTTCTCCAATAAAATTAGTTCCGACGTCAATGACAATAGCGCCATCTTTAACCATGGATTTTTTGATTAAATTAGACTGACCGGCAATTACCACCAAAACGTCGGCTTTTTTAGTTTCGTTTTCAAAACCTTTTTCCGGTTTAATAATTTTAACCTCCAGTCCCAACTGTTCTAAATCTTTTTTTCGAGTTTGAGAGTAGGCTTCGTTGTTAGAGACGACCACAGCCATTTTACCTTCAAGGTTTTGGCCAGTTGACTTAATCGCTTCACTAATCGCTTGAATTAAAGGTGAAATCACGCCTTCGTCGCCGGCCAGAAATTTATTTTTGTTCACCTCGCAGAAACCATCAACATCTTTTTCCGGTTTGATGCGGTTAATAATTTTTTCCGTATCGAATTTTTTAGGAATGGGTAATTGCACAATCATGCCATCAATCTCCGGATCGTTATTCAAAAAATCAATGGTTTCTAAAATTTTTTCTTCAGTGATATCACTAAAGCAAGCTCCGCCGCAGTAGTAATCATAAAAATTTATGCCTACCTTATGACAAGCGCGTTTTTTGTTGCGAACGTATAATTTTGAAGCCTCATCTTCGCCAATCAAAACCACGGCCAAACCCGGGGCTCTTTCAAGTTTTTTAATTTTCTGCCGCAATTCTAATAATAAATTGTCAGCTATTTTTTTTCCGTCAATAATTTTTGCTGTCATATCAGTTATATGGTCATGCCTGAATAAATTGGAAATTCTTTGGTCAACTGAGAGACAACATCTTTTAATTCATCCAGAACTTTTTCATCCTCGACGTTTTTTAAAATCTTAGCGATGATATTACCGATAATTTCCATTTGAGCTTCTTTCATGCCGCGAGTAGTTAAGGCCGGAGTGCCCAATCTGATGCCGGAAGGTTCAAAGGCTGAGCCGGTATCGTAAGGCACGCTGTTGCGGTTGGTGTAAATGCCGCCGGCGGCTAGGCGTTCGGATCCCTGACGGCCGGTAATTTTTAAATCGCGGCAGTCAATTAATACCAAGTGATTGTCCGTGCCGCCGGAAACTAAGCGCAGGCCATGGTGAATCAAAGTTTCGGCCAGTTTTTGCGCGTTCAATAAAATCTGGTGGGCGTAAGCTTTAAATTCCGGTTGCATGGCTTCCTTAAAACAAACTGCCTTAGCCGCAATAATATGCTCCATCGGCCCGCCTTGGGTACCGGGAAAAACCGCCCGATCAACATCTTTGGCGAATTTTTCTTTGGATAAAATAATCGCGCTGCGGGGCCCGCGCAAAGTTTTGTGCGTAGTAGTCATGACGAAATCCGCATAGGGAAAAGGCGCGGGATGATCGCCGGAAATACAAAGTCCGACGAAATGTGAAATATCAGCCATCAAAATCGCGCCTACCTCATCGGCAATTTCTCTGAAAGCTTTGAAATCAAAAACCCGGGGATAAGCGGTCGCGCCGGTAACAATCATTTTTGGTTTTTCTTTTTTGGCCATGGCTCGGATTTCATCCAAGTCAATTAGCTCGGTATCTTGGCGCACGCCATACTGCACAAAATTATAAAGTTTACCCGATAAATTTACCGGATGGCCATGAGTTAAATGTCCGCCTTGATCCAATTTCATGCCCATGACTTTGTCGCCGGGTTTTAAGGTGGCTAAATAAATGGCCAAGTTGGCCGGACTGCCGGCGTTAGGCTGGACATTGGCGTGTTCGGCGCCGAAAAGTTCTTTGGCTCGATCAATTGCCAGCTGTTCAATCTGATCAATAAATTGATTACCGGTGTAATACCTTTTACCGGGATAGCCCTCGGCGTATTTATTGGATAAAACCGTGCCCATGGCTTCCAACACTGCCACTGAGGCGTGGTTTTCCGACGGAATCATAACCAAGCCATCTTGTTGCCGGCCGATTTCCTGACCGATTAATTTTGAAATCTCCGGATCTTGATTTTGAATTTGTTCGTATTTCATAAGATAATAAAAAATTAAAAAAATAATAAATTAAAAGCAATTAGTTGTTTATCGGACTCAGATCATTTTATTAGATTTTTAATTTTTTATATTCCTCAATGACCGGTTTAATATTGGGCGAACAATCGTTGGGTAAATTATTTATATCAATCCATGACCACTCCCGAATATAATCGGCTGGCTGAAATTCTTCATTAATTAATTCAGCCAAATAATGAATCAAGATAATAACCTGATCGCCCTGCCAGATCACCATCGGTTTAATGGCTTTGGCGATTTTAATATCCAGCCCCATTTCTTCCTGGGCTCGTTTAATTGCCCACATCTCCAATTCGCCCACTGGTTCGTAAATATCACCGCCGGGAAATTTCCAAAGGTCGCTGTCGCCGTGTTTATTGAGTAAAACTTTGTTTTCTTCATTAATAATCACTGGACCGGAAGCGATAATTACGTTATTGAAATGATGACTTGGATTATCCATATAAATATAATTAGTCGAATAAATATCGTTTTCATTATATCAGGCCAGCCGACGAATTGACAAATCCGGTATAATTGCTATATTATTATTTATCTCGTCAGATCTTCATTCGCTGTCAAAGACCTGACCAACAGAGGAGGTGAGATAGTAAATGACAGCCAATTGTACCCTTTTTCCCTTAACCCCACAGACAGAAGGAAAGTAGCCATGCTTTGTCCCAGTTCAACAACGGAAGAGTCAGCTCCAAGGGTCAAAAAACCCAAGAAAGTCACGTTCGTGGCCGAGGTTTCAACGGTTGAAACTCCGTTGACGGCGGCCGTCGAGCAGCCATTACACCCGCCCGTGGCCGTGATTGACTTCGTTACCCGAAAGATCTCACCGGACCCAGTGGTTGTGGCCGGCCGTAGTTGCAGCAAATGTTACTGTCGTTTTGCCACGGCCGAAACCAGCGTCGTCGCCAAAGACGGCGGGAAGGTACTGCTGCACTACGATTGCGCCAGGGCTCTCTGGCGCGAAGAGGACAAAAAGCCCGAAACGTCCCCGGATCAAACCGCTGACAGTCCAGGGCTGGTGTCCCATATTCACATTCCCGGGCCGGAAGCGGCGCGCGCGACCGTGTAGGGATAAGTTCTATCGTACTCCTTCTCCTTGGAGAATGAGTGACGGCGGCTAATTCGGGGGATTAGCCGTTTTTTATTTTAAATTTTTTACCAAGTAAGTTTTTTTGAGTTGATAGCCGAATTTTTTATAATACTCCCTGACGCCGATGCCGGAAATTACGGCAATTTTTTTTAAATTATTTTTTTTAGCCACGGCTTCGGCCTGAGCTAAAAGTTTTTTACCTAAACCCAAATGCTGAACCAAACCTTTTTTACCCAAAGGGGCTAATTCGCCGAAAGTGTGCAGCTCGCGAATAATCGCCGCGTTTTTTAATTCATCAATAAAATTATTTTCTGGGTTGTCATTAATTCTTAAACGCAAAAAAGCGTAAAGAATTTTATTGTCTTTCGAGTCAAAGCTGAGAAAATATTCCGTACCTTGGCTGGCCCGATATTTTTTAATATTAAATTTTGGATTTTTAATTTTTTTAATCAAAGAAATATCCGCCCGAGGGTCAATAATTTGGTGTCCGGCTTCACGGCAGCGAATGCACTGGCAATATTTTTTCATCTTTTTTAATTCCCGATCAATCTCTTGGCGCAAATTGGTGATCTTATTACCCGCGACGATACTTTCAGCCGGAATGTCGCGAATTAGCCGAGTCAACCGCACATATTTTGGCAGCTGCAATTTAATTTTAATTAATAATTTTTTCAATTCCGAATCGGTGTAGGGTTTAAATTTATTATTTTTATACCAGCGATACAAAACTGAATTTTTTGTTACCACACAAGGGTAAATTTTAAGTAAGTCCGGCCGAAAGTCAGCGCGAGAAAACAAATCCTTAAACATTTGTAAATCTTTTTTCAAATCAGTCCCAGGCAAATTCGGCATCATGTGAAACATAACTTTGAATCCGGCCTCTTTGAGCAGGCGAGTGGCCTGGATGGTTTGATTGACAGTTTGACCCCGCTGGTTTAGTTTTAATATAGAGTCATAGATGCTTTGCACGCCTAATTCCACGCGCGTGCAGCCTAGTTCTCTTAGATTTTTTATCTCAGCCTGAGTCACAAAGTCCGGTCGAGTTTCCAAAGTTAAACCGACGCAACGGTGCTTGGCAGTTTCATTCAGTTTTTGCGCCGCGGCTAAAGTTTTGGCCGAGCGGCCGTTTAAAGCTTCAAAACATCTTTTGATAAACCAAGTCTGATATTTTTTCGGATAGCAAGACCAAGTGCCGCCTAAAACAATCAATTCAACCTTGTCGGTTTCGTGGCCATTCATGGCCAAGGCCTGTAGCCTGACTTTGACCTGAGTGGCCGGATTGAACTTTACGCCCTTGGCTCTGGCCGCGGCCGGTTCGTTGGAAAGATAACTTTTTGGCATGCCAGCCTCGTTCGGACAATAAACGCATCGACCCGGACAAGGGTAAGGTTTGGTTAAAACGGTAATGACCGCGACGCCGGATAAAGTTCTAATCTCGCGTTTGCGCAGCAAGGTAGTCAAAGTTGAATCAGCCTTAATCTGTTTTTTTCTTAAAAGCTGGTAATATATTCTGAGCAAGTCGGAATTCAAAGGCGAAGGCATATTTAAACTATTGGAAAATTTTCGTTTGATATTAATCAAGTCGGTTCGATTTTTAACTTTTGCCTGAACCAAACCGCTGATTATTATTTTTAATTTTTTATCATTTGTATTCATAAATTTAAAACATGAAAAAAGAAATTGGAGAAAAAATTTTGCACCAGACCGAAGCTGATTATAATTTAATCGCTCAAGATTTTGATCAGACTCGCGGCTACCTTTGGCCCGGGCTCAAAGAGTTTAAAACATTTGTAAAAGATGGTGATCAAGTCCTTGATTTAGGCTGTGGTAATGGTAAGTTACGCTTATTGTTTAAGGATGTCAAGTTAAATTATACGGGAGTTGATCAAGCTCAAAAGCTTTTAGATATTGCTCAAAATCGTCAGGATTTTAAATTGGAAAATCAAAAATTTATTCAGGCCAATGTCGCAAAATTACCATTACCGGACAATTCATTTGACGTGGTGTTTTTTATTGCGGTGTTCCATCATTTGCCCGGCCGTGATTTAAGGGAGCAGACTGTCCAAGAAATCAAACGGGTCTTAAAACCTGGAGGAATTTTAATTATGACCAACTGGAACCGCTATCAGAAAGAATTTTTGCCTCACGTAATAAATTATACCTTTTTAAAGCTGATCGGTAAAAGTGAGATGGATTTTAAGGACATTTATTTGCCCTGGCAAAGGGGTAAAACTTATCGTTATTATCATGCTTTTACACTGGGTGAATTAAGAAAAATTATTAAATCATCAGGCCTGAGTTTAGAGAAGAATTATTTGGCCGAATTGTCCGGTCGGCCGGTCAGTAAGTTCGATTATCTGACAGCGGCCAACCTTGTCACAGTGGCAAAAAAGTGTTAAAATATTGGTAGTTTTAGATTATTTTAAGAATAATTTCAAATTTATGAAAAGTCTAAAAAAATTATTTTTCTGTTTGGTAATCGGGATTTTTTTGACGGCTCTACCCCTGACGCTATGGGCGGCTGATGATGGCAATGTAATGGTTAACGCTGAGCAGATTGTTAATGGTAATTTTATTAAATTCGGCAACGTGATTGAAATCAAAGGTGCGGTTAATGGCGATGTCATTGCGGCTGGTAACAGTATCATAATTTCCGGCCCGGTGGCGGGTGATATAATCGCCGTGGCAAATTCTATTGTAATTTCCGGTCCAGTGATGGGTAGTATCAGAGTCGCCGGTAATTCGGTAGAAATTTCTAACACCGTCGATCACAATGTTTGGGCTATGGCCAATTCATTGAATTTAACCAAAGATTCGAAAATTGGCTGGGACGCCAATTTGTCTGCCGGTAATATAAATTTGGATTCAGTCGTGGCTGGTAAAACTTGGCTATCGGCTTCAAAAATAAATTTTGGCGGCGTGGCGGAAAAAGATTTTGAAGCCACTATTAATTCTGACGGTAAAATCGATCTTACTGGTACCGCCAAGATTAAGGGCAACTTAATTTATCACGCGGCCAATGATTCGCAGCTTTCCAAACAAACAGGCGCCACCGTTGATGGTTCGGTAGAAAGAAAAAATTTAAACCAGCCGACGCCCAATGCCATAGATAAAATTTTTGGCCCGGCTTTTATTTTTATGCGCTTGGTTTCTTTATTTAGCTTATTGGTGGTTGGTTTGGTTTTAATTTCTTTATTTCCGAAAATGGTTTTGCAGGCCAAGGAGGAAATGTTTAAACAGCCCAAGCAGTCAATTATTCGTGGCTTAATTTGGGCGATTGTGCCGCCGGTTTTGTGCGTAATTTTAATGATCACCATTATTGGCTTTCCTTTGGCGTTGATCTTGCTGCCGCTTTATTTTATTTTGCTATACGTCAGCAAGGTAATTGTCGGTTTTGTTATTGGTTTGTATTTGTTGGATTATTTTAGTCCGGCGAAAAAATATAAAGGTAATTTGCTTTGGCCCATGATTTTGGGTTTGGCGCTGATTGTTTGCATCGCCAGTCTGCCGATTATCGGTTCATTGATCAAAATGGTTTTGGTTTGGTGGGCCTTGGGCGCCTTAATTAGCACGCAAAAGAATTTATTAAATGATTTGAAATAGTTTTTATGGGTATCAATGAAAAAATATTTAAGGCTTACGATATCCGCGGTACTTATCCGGCAGAGCTGAATGAAGAAGCGGCTTATGCTATCGGCCGAGCTTTGGCTAGACGTTCTCGGGCCAAAACGATTGTGGTGGGATCAGATATGCGTTTATCCGGGCCAGCTTTGAAAGTAAAATTGATTGAAGGAATCAATGACGAAGGAGCCGATGTGATTGATGTCGGTCTGGTCAGTGTTGATACTATATACTTTGTGGTGGGTATTCTAAAATATGAAGCGGGGATTATGATTACGGCTTCGCATAATCCGCCCGAATATAATGGTTTTAAGATGGTTTTAAAAGATATGGCTTGGATTCGCGGGCAAGAGTTAAAAGATGATGTTTTGAATTTGCCGTTTGAACCGGCTGGCTCAAAAGGTAAAGTTACAGTTACCGATATTTTGCCACAATATATACAACATGTTTTATCTTTTTGCGACGTAAAAAAAATTAGTCCCCTTAAAATTGTGGTTGACGCCGGCAATGGCATGGCGGGAAAAATTATGCCACTACTTCAATCTCATTTGCCCGTTGAAATTATCCCTTTGAATTTTAAGCTTGATGGCAGTTTCCCCGCGCATTTATCTAACCCGTTGCTGCCTCAAAGTCAGGCTCAGCTTCAAGCGGAGGTACTAAAACAACAGGCTGACTTGGGCGTGGTTTTTGATGGTGATACCGACCGACTCGTCTTTGTTGATGAAAAAGGTCAGGTCATTAGTGCCGACCATTCATTGCTGCTGATGGCTAAAGAATTTTTAAATCGCGAACCGGGAGCAAAGATTGTGTACAATTTGATTTGTTCCAAAATTGTGCCGGAAAAAATTATTGAGTGGGGCGGTCAAGCGGTGCGGTGCGCGGTGGGGTATGTCAATGTCAGCGCTGCAGTGCGCGAAAGTGGCGCGGCGATGGGCGGCGAACTTTCGGCGCATTATTGTTTTCGCGATAACGCCTATGCGGATTCTGGTTTTATCTCTTTTGTTTTAATCTTGCAACTTTTATCCGAGAGTAATCGGCCGTTATCGGAAATTATGTCGGCATTTCACAAATATGTAAAAACGCCGGAAATAAATTTTGAAGTAGATAATCGGGATGAAATTATTACCATCATTGGCCTGCTGAAAGAAAAATACGCCGATGGCGCTCAGGATGAAGTTGATGGTCTGACGGTTCAATATCCGAACTGGTGGTTTAATGCCCGGCCTTCAAATACTGAACCATTACTGCGAATTACGGCTGAGGCTGATAACCAGCCGCTGCTGGATCAGAAAATTAATGAGTTGCAAACGTTGGCCGAAGAATTTAAAAAATAAATTATGATTGGAATATTTGATTCAGGTTTGGGCGGATTAACCGTTTTAAAGGCGGTAGCCAAAGAATTACCCGGCTACCCGCTTTTGTATTTGGGTGATACGGCCAGATCGCCTTATGGTAATCGCTCTCAAGATCTAATTTATCAGTTTACCCAAGAAGCGGTAGATTATTTATTTAAACAAGGCTGTGAGTTGGTGATTATTGCTTGTAATACGGCTTCGGCCGAAGCTTTGAGAAGAATTCAGCAAGAATGGTTGCCAAAAAATTATCCAGACAAAAGAGTCTTGGGGGTAATTCGACCGGTAGCCGAAGAAGCCATCAAAGTTACTCGTTCGGGCAGAATCAGTGTTTTGGGTACGAGAGCTACAATTTTATCAAAAGCCTTCGAGAGAGAAATTAAAGCTTTACGGCCGACGGCAAAAGTTTTTGGAGTGGCCTGTCCGCTTTTGGTGCCGCTCATTGAAGAAGGTTTTGGTCAGAGAGCTGAAACTAAAAAAATTATGCGTAATTATGTCCGGCCGCTCAAGCAACAAAAAATTGACACTCTAATCTTAGGCTGCACTCACTATGCCATGCTTTATAAAAGTTTTAAGGCCATTGCCGGAAAAAACATTATTGTTTTGGACTCGTCAGTGATTGTCGCGAAAAAACTCAAAGAATATTTAAAAGCCCATCCGGAGATTGACGAAAAAATTATTAAAAATAAAAAAAATCGATTCTTGGTTACCGATTTAACCGACAACTTTAAGTTAATCGCTGAAAACTGGTTGAGCACAAAAATTGATTTGGAAAAAGTTGAGTTATAATCTGCTATGGCTAAACCTAAATTGATAGAAAAAGAGATATTATTGGATCAAAAAAATATTAGTTATTTGTTGTACTACAGTAGAAAATCAAAAAGGATAAGACTGGTAATTGGCCTGAACGGCCAGCTACGCGTTGGCTGTCCGCGGTTTGTGCCTCTGGGTCGAGTGGAAGAATTTATTCAAGAAAAATCCGGTTGGGTTTTAAAAAATCTTAGCCGGTTTGACCAGAGTAAAAATCAAAATTTATTAATTAGCAATCGAGAAGATTACTTAAAAAACCGAGCCGCGGCTCGGTTTTTTGTAGCCAAGAAATTAGATTACTTTAATGAATTTTATAATTTAAGAATTAATCGAATCGCCATAAAAAATCAAAGAACTTGCTGGGGCAGCTGTTCCAAGAAAGGCAATTTGAATTTTAATTTTAAAATTATTTTTTTACCGGAAGATTTGGCGGATTTAATTATTGTCCACGAGCTTTGTCATTTGGCGGAGTTTAATCATTCACCGAAATTTTGGGCGCTGGTGGCCAAAGTTTTGCCGGATTATTTGTTGCGTAGAAAAAAATTAAAACAGCACCAGCTAGGTGTTGCTTTATGATAAAATAAAAATATGCTATAATATTATTGTAAATAAAAAATTAATTATTAAAAACAAATATGAAAGAACAAAACAATCAAACAAAAAATAAATGTTGTTCAAACCTCAGCTGGCCGGCTCGAATTATTAAAATATTGTTGATCATTTCTGTTTTATTCGTATTTTTTGTCTTGGGTTTTTGCGCCGGTATTAAAACTGTAATTCTGGATCAGCGCTTTCAGACTCATCAGTATCGAATGGGTTATAGCTTCAATAATGCCACCGGTGCCGTAGGTGTTGGTGATGAAGCCAATTTGGTTGAGGGACTCGATCAAAATCAAAACTACGGGCTGAGCTCCGCGACCAAAATCGCCGGCGAAATTAAAACTATTGAGGGCACTAAAATTGGCGTAATTGACAATGGTCAAAAACCCCAAATCATATACTCCGGATCAGATACCATAATTTTAAACGAGCAAGGAGAAGTCGGTTTGAGCTATTTGAAAGCCGGACAATTTATTACGGCCGTAATCAATGGTCAAGATAAAACTCAGGCCGCTCAAGTTATCAGTGTTTCCAATCAATAATAATTCCCCAATCAAGCTGGTCAAGTTTTTGGCCAGCTTTTATATTTCTTGGTAATTTTGCTATAATTAATCCAGTTTTGTTCAAATTAAGTCTAGTTTATGTCAGAATATTATAATCCAAATCGCTCAAAAAATTTATATGATCCTAAGGCTAAAACACCATTCAAACTTAGCCGCAGTAAAATCGATTTATTTTTGAATTGTCCGCGCTGTTTTTATTTAGATCGAAGACTGGGTGTTGGGCAGCCGCCCGGTTTTCCATTTTCTTTAAACTCCGCCGTGGATGCTTTATTAAAAAAAGAATTCGATATCTCTCGCGCGGCCAAGTCCGTCCACCCGTTGCAAGAAAAATATGGTATTGATGCTGTCCCAATCGCGCACGAAAATTTGGATCAATGGCGGCACAATTTTACCGGCATTCAATATTTACATAAAAAGACTAATTTTTTGGTTTTTGGTGCCATTGATGATTTGTGGCAAAATTCTGCCGGCGAGTATATCGTGGTTGATTACAAGTCTACCAGCAAAGAAGGAACGATTACGGCTTTAGACAAAGATTGGCAAATTGGTTATAAAAGACAAATGGAAGTTTATCAATGGCTTTTGCGTCAAAACGGTTTGAAAGTTTCTAATACCGGTTACTTTGTTTATTGCAATGGCCAAACTGACCGAAAAGCCTTTGACGCAAAATTGGAATTTGATATTACTTTGATTCCTTACGAGGGCAATGATAGTTGGGTGGAGAAAGCTGTGATTGAAGCGCAAAAATGTTTAGCTGCCAACAAAATTCCTAAGTCGGGCGCGGCATGTGATTTTTGTGCTTATTTTTCTGCCCGAGCCAAGGTGGAAAAGAAAAAATAATTTGATTTTTATAATAAAAAAACCACCCCGCCGGGCGGGGTGGTTTTTTAAGTAAAATTTATTTGGTAATTCTTTTTAAAGCGACGATGAAAGCGGCAGTACGCAAATCGGTTTGGTATTTTTTGGCGGCCGTGCCGATATTGTTCAGTGCCTTGATCATGATTTTTTTCAGCTCACGTTTAACTTTAATTTTTGACCATTTGATATGATGGATATTTTGAAACCACTCAAAATAGGAGACTGTCACACCTCCGGCATTAGCTAAAACATCGGGAATTATAATTACGCCTTTTTTTAATAAAATGGTTTCAGCTTCCGGCGCGATTGGTCCATTAGCTAATTCCAGAATTATTTTAGCTTTAATTTTGTTGGCGTTTTGTTTGGTGATTTGATTTTCTAAGGCCGCCAAAATCAAAATATCACAAGGTTGTTCCAGAATTTTTTGAGGCGGTAAGTGTTTATGATTTTTGCATTGGCAATAAATTTTTTTGCAAGTGCAAATATCAACTCGACCTGATGACTTTTTGATTTTTTCAATCACGTGAGAATCAAAACCTTTCCGGGTCGGGTCAATCACAGCCGTTTGTGAATCGGAAACGCCCATGATTTTAAAGCCGGCATGATAAAGTAAGTCAGCCATGTTAGCGCCGGCATTGCCAAAACCTTGAATCACGACTTTTTGCTTTTGAGGTTTTAATTTAAGCTTTTTAGTCATGGTATCTAAAATGTAAAAACCGCCGTCGGCGGTAGCGGTATCTCGACCCAAAGAGCCGCCGGCCGCAATGGTTTTACCGGTAATCACTGCCGGCTGTTTTTTACCGGTTATCTTGGCGTATTCATCAGCCATCCAATCCATAATTTGAGAAGTGGTATTGACATCCGGCGCGGGTACGTCGATTTTTGGCCCTAGGCGTTTAGCAAAAGCTCTGATATATGCGCGGGAAATTTTTTCTATTTCTTTTGGACTGTATTTTTTCGGATCAATTACTACGCCGCCTTTGCCGCCGCCGAAAGGAATGCCGACCACGGCGGTTTTAATCGTCATCCAAAAAGATAAAGCTTTGACTTCATCTAAAGTTACATTTTGATGAAAACGAATGCCGCCTTTGTAAGGTCCGCGGCGATTATTGTGTTGAACGCGCAAGGCCATAAATTTCTTGATTTTACCGTTGTCCAGTTCGATCGGAATTTCGGCCTTAAGGATTTTTTTGGGAGTTTGTAGTCGGGCCAGGTCGGTATTTTTTAAACCCATTTTTTTTGCCGCTTTGGCTAGTTGTTGTTTGGCGTTAGCGAAAGGATTAGTCATAATTTATTTAGTATAAAGATATAATTTACCCACTTTTTTATTGTGGGGGTTTAAATAATAAATTTTTTTAGCCTGCCAGTGGGGAAGATTAAAGCCGTAACAAGCCACCTGGGCGCCAGGTTTTAATTCTTTAATCAATTTTTTTTCTACTTCTGCCATGACGGTGTCAATCAAAAAACAAACTACAACATCAGCATCACTTAAATCAGCCTCGTAAAAATTTTTAAATATAATTCTAGCTTGACTGTGTTTTCGTAATATA